>CAYRTV010000032.1:0-13079 GCA_964427225.1 uncultured Eubacteriales bacterium | reverse complement strand
GGATATTCAATCCCGGCCTCATATAAAACAGTCGGCATAATATCCACTAACGATACCCAATCCGGAATCCTGGTCCCCTGGTTGCGGGAGTCAGGGAACTTGAAAATCAGCGGTACCCGCAGAGACTCATTATACAGGCTTTGGCCATGCCCCCAGCCCCCGTGCTCATAAAATTCCTCGCCATGATCGCTGGTCAATACAATGAAGGCATCATCATAGATACCCATCTGCTTCAGCTTATCCACCAGAGGACCGATCAGGCGTTCATCCGTATAACGGATTTCCCCGTCATAAAGAGCGATGATGTTTCTTCTCTCCGCATCCGGCAGGGGGCGGAATATGGAGGATTTCCCCCCCAGGTGGCCCAGAAGGTCGACATGCCCGAATTGTGCGTCCTCCTCCAAAAACATTACTTTATACGGAGGGGGGCAAGCATACGGGCTGTGAGGCTGATACGTATGAATAAAGAGGAAAAAATCTCTGTCACGGTTTCTATCCAGCCAAGCGGAAACAGCCCCGAACATCCGGTGGGCTGAATCCTGATGGAACACTCCGCCTTCGCCTTCCTGATAGCTGGAGAATCCTTTGGAAAAACCATACCCGGAACTGAGAAAACCTCCCCCGGTAAAAGCGGCACAATGGAAGCCCCGGCTGCGCAGCCGCTCAGCCAGAGTAATTAATTCCGGGTCCATACGCTGGTCTTCCCGATAAACCTGATGATGAGCACCGTATAGAGAGGTAAACATAGAGACATGCGATGGTAAAGTCCATGGGGCGGCGGCAAGAGTTTTCTCAAATAAAACCCCGTCCTCCGCCAGCGCGTCGATATGGGGACTTGTGTCGCGTCCATATCCATAACACTGGAGATGGTCGGCGCGGAGAGTGTCGATAGAAATAAAAATGATTTTACGGCCGTTGCTTTCCGGCGGATAAACCACCGGATTGAACCAAAACGGAAACAGTCCTTCCTTGTTTTCTCCATCCGCCGCCAGGATCAAGTGAAGGGAGCTTAAATCATAAGGAATTTCGATTTTATCCAGGATATATACATGATCCTCCCCTTCCGGAATTTCAGCAAATTTTTGAAAAATGGTTTTTTGACGCCCTTCCCGCTCCAAAATAATCCGGAATGTAATCCCGCAGGAAAGTCCGGAATCCGGTGAAGCGTCATCATTTTCTTTGACCATGCCGATACCAAAATCCATAACGCCCGGATTCTTGACCTTGGGGGTAAATTCAAATTTACTTCCCGGCGGAGCCATCAGCACATCCAGCTCTCTGCCGCCAATCTTTAATTTTCGCTTTAAATTGTCTGGATTTTCCCCAGAGCCCATATCGGTCAGCGGATTTGATTTCTCAGGAAAAAGCATCTGATCGGCCGCTTTTTCAGGGAATGCCGTTATTCCGCCGGGATCCAGATGATCCAACAGACGGTATACATTTGATTCCGGCTGCCCGGGGCCGCATCCGAACACAAAAAAAAGGGCGCCGATAGCGGCCGCCGCCATCACTCCCATAATCCAATTTTTCATTTCCATGCTGTCCTTATATTAGAGGTCCTATGCCCCATACTTCTCACTCTTTACTCTTTACTTTATTACTCCATGGCATTGTAATAGAATTACTCATATGATTCAATATAACCATCCGCTCTTGCTAATTACCGGGTGCGTAGTGAAAAGACATGACATATCGAAAAAAAATTAGAATCGGTGTCATCGGCGGCGCGAATCCGGATACCGATTCCGCGCGCACGGCTTACCGAGTCGGACACCTGATAGCCGAAAAAGAAGCCATATTGGTATGCGGAGGATTAACCGGGGTTATGGAATCGGCCGCCCGGGGCTGCCGGGAAGCCGGCGGGCTCAGCATCGGAATCCTGCCTGGGGAAAGCCGGGATACGGCCAATGCTTTCATTGATATTCCCATCGCTACCGGAATGGGGTATTCCCGTAATGCCCTGGTCGTTATGAATTCCGATGTGCTGATCGCTGTCGACGGCAAACACGGCACGCTTTCGGAAATTGCCTTCAGCTTTGTCCAAAATAAACCGGTATTCGGTCTTAATACCTGGGATGTTGAGGGAGTCCGGCCGGTTCAGTCTCCGGAAGAAGCGGTCACCCGGGCCGTCAAGCATTTCTTTCCGCTATTGACCTGAGCTCCGCGGCACCGGGCCCGGCCTCCGCTCCCGTTCAGATTTTTAACGCCATTCCTCGCTTGTGTTTTCGGTGCCTGCGCAACTCCCCCCGTCCGTGGGTCAAACATGCTCGGCACCCGGCTGTGCCGGGTCCCCTCAAACCCGGCACTCGGAAGGCTAAATCTTCAATATCGCGTCAGCCGGACCCGAACGCCGCTCCGCCATCCGGCACGCCATATTCTGTTCTCTCCAAAAGCGGAGCGAGCGGGAAGACTGACGGGTCTCTAAGTGAACTGAAGCAATGGATAAGGGTCATGTCACAGCCAGCCCGTTGGAGGCTGAGCGAGCACGGTCCCTCGCGGAAGCGAGGGGAGCGAAGCCGGAATCGGAGCAGCTTTCCGCGCTGGGGAAAGATGCGTGGTGGCGGGATATGGCCCTTATTCATTGCCATGGTGAAGCGGAACCTCTATATCCAGACTCCGAGTAAGCGAGTGAAGCGGCCCTTCGGCTTCGAAGCATCGGGCCGCGATGCCGCTGTGAAATAAAGACAATTTGAGATTTAAGACGTGAGATAATAAAATGATACAAGTCCTATGAAAAGCTACAAGATCATTATCAGTTATGACGGAACGGATTATGCCGGCTGGCAGCGGCAGCCGGATAAAGCCACCATCCAAGGCACCATCGAAAAAGTCCTCTATGCCTTCCGGTCGGAAAAGATAAACTTGATTGGGTCCGGCCGGACAGACGCCGGCGTTCATGCCCTGGGACAAACAGCCCACTTCACGGCTGACCTCAAACTAAGTGACCGCGAATTACTAAAAGCCCTTAACGGTCAGCTTCCCCGTTCCATCCGGATTGTATCTCTGAAGCATGTCAGCCTTGATTTTCACGCCCGCAAATCCGCTCTGTCCAAAATATACCGTTACCGTATCTATAATGCCTATGATATCAGTCCTTTTGATGTCCGCTATGTGCTGCACCATCCCGCCCGCCTGGATTTTGATACAATGCAGGAAGCCGCCGCTTTATTTGTCCGTGAAGATGATTTTTCCGCCTTTTCGTCCAACCGGTTTCTCAATCCGGTCCGCCGCATCACTATATCGGATTTAAAAAAACAAGACCATGAACTTATCTACTCCGTCCAAGCCATCGGTTTCCTCCGCTATATGGTGCGGACAATCGTCGGCGCCCTGCTGGCAGCCGGACGAGGAAAGATCGAACCCGCAGATATCGCGTCCCTCTTCCAGGAAAAAAACCGTTCGGAACTGATTCCCACTGCTCCTCCCCACGGACTGGCTCTCATCCGCGTCCGTTATCCGGAACCCTGGAACAGTTAATCGTCAAAAACCTTGGCCATGAGCAGCGCATCTTCTTTGGGGAGGTTATAATATTCCCTCCTGATACCAATGACTTTAAATCCGAATTTCGCGTACAGAAGCCGCGCCGGCATATTGGACGGCCTGACTTCCAAGACCACTTGTTTCCCGCCTCTTTTTTTCATCAGAGCCAGAGTCCGGCTCAGCACTTCTTCCCCCAACCCGCGGCCGCGGAATTCGGGATGGACGGCAAAATTGCTGATTTGGGCTTCGTCTCTGATCAGCCAAAAAATGACATAACCGATGATGTCTCCGCTGTCAGCGTGAATCACGACATAAGGAAAAGAAATGTCATAATTGGCGATTTCGCCTTGAAAAGAAGAAATATGCCAGGGATTGGTGAAAGACGCGTGCTCAATTTCTTTAACCGCAGCCAGATCATTCTCCTCCATCCGGCGTAAATAGAATGGATAAAAAGATTTTCTAACCAGGTTAATATTTTTCCTCCGCTTGTGATTTCCGCAAATAAATCGGAGTCACATCCCGGCTGTCGCGGCCTTGGTTGTTTTTTATCATTCCATAACCCAGACAGCCGATTTCATGGGCGGCAAAAAAGCTGCGATGAGATATGACCGCCTTATCACGCAAATGCTGTTTGAGTTTTTCAACGTAGATGTCCGTCCCGCTGCCGATGAACCGCACCACCCGGCCGCGGGGCAATCGCGACAAAAAATCATCCGGATCATATGCACCTTCAGGGAAAACAGCTTTTATTTCACTTTCGCTGCTGTTGTATAAGGCAGCGTAAACTTGATTTTTTTTGGCATCCAGAAAGGGACAGATAAGCCGGTCTTCAACACCAGCCAATTTAAAGGCGAGAGCTTTAAGCCGGGAAACCGGGGCTATGGGTTTTTGAAAGGAGAAAGATAACGATTTGACCGTGCTTATTCCAATGCGGATTCCGGTGAATGATCCGGGGCCTGCCGCCACTGCATATCCATCCATCCCGGCAATCTCCAGGTTGAGATCCCGCATGAGAAAGTCAACCGCCGTCAGCAGCCGCTGCGAATGGGTGACCTTGGAATCAATGTTGATTTCACCTAAAAGACGGCTGTTGTGTAAAACAGCTGCGGAGCCGGCGGTATCACAAGTATCCACAGCCAAAATATGCATCGCTTGTCACTCGATGATTTTTTCGGCGTACGCAAACAGCCCGCCTGCCTGAAGAATATCCCGCTGCACCCGGCTCATCGGTTCCAGTTGAAGTTCCGATCCCTTATTTACATTTATTCCTTTCCCCGAAGCCGGATCTATATCCAGAATGTCTCCGTTTTGCCAGTCGCCCCCGGCCACTTTGCCTTCTATCCTTTCTCCCCTCAGAAGCGGCAAAGCGGAATTAACCGCATTCCTAAAATAAATAGCTCCAAAAGAGGGTGCTATGATCAAGGCCGCCTTCAGGGCAAGGAAACAATCCACAGCTTGCTGGCGGGAGGACCCGGCTCCAAAATTCCGTCCGGCAACGATAATATCGCCGGGCTGAACTCGGCCGGAAAAATCCCTCCAGCCTTCCAGATTGCCTAAGGCATGCTGACCCATTTCTTCCATATCCGTAATATGCAAAAATGCATTATGATAAATCTGGTCGGTGTCGATATCTTCAATCAAATGCCCTGAGGCGTCCGTCAAGGTCCATATCCTGCCCTTAATCCGCAAATCCTTCATGTCAATTCCTCCGGTGTCGCCATCCGGCCCAAAATGCATGACGCCGCCACTACCTGGGGAGATGCCAGATATGTGCGGCCTTTTCCCTGTTTCCCTTCGAAATTCCGGTTGCCGGTGCTGACCTGAACCTCCCTCTCCCCGGTCAATCCGATATGGCCTTCAGCACATCCGGCACAGCCCGGATTGCCTATCACAGCTCCGCTTTCAAATAATGCGGCAATGATTCCCTCTTCCAGTAATTCGGAATACACTCGCCGGGTGGCGGGGACAATTTTTAAATTGACCCCCGGTTTAAGACGCCTTCCCCGCAGCACCTCAGCGGCCGCTGCCAGGTCCTCGGTCCGGCCGTTGGTACAAGAACCGATAAATCCTGAATCAATCCTCACATCCTTCAGCTCGTCCACCGCTTTTACATTATGCGGATGGAATGGAACAGCGGCCTGCGGCTTCAAGCCGTCTACGTTAATCCGGATGACCTCGGAATACGCCGCGTCCGGGTCAGGCTCCAGCGAAGCCCAGGATTTACTCTGCCATTGGGAGAGCTGCTTCCGGGCAGGGGCGGAAGCACCTGGAATGAACCCGATGATTCCTGCCATTTCCGTAACCATGCTGCACAGAGTTATCCGTCCGGCCAGAGAAAGATTGAACACGGCCTCTCCGGAAAATTCGACGGCTTTCAGGGCGGCCCTTCTGGTTCCAAGCTGCTTTAAAAGGTACAAGGTTAAATCCTTGGCGCTGCAGCCCGGATCCGGTTCACCGTCGACAATGACCTGAACCGTTTCCGGAACCTCAAACCAGGTCCGGCCGGTCCGGAAACCGAAAGTGATGTCCACATCTCCCATACCCTGTCCGAAGCAATCGACCGCCCCCAGGATATTCAGATGGCTGTCCGTTCCGACGACTGTTGTGCCCCCGGCGGCATGTCCCTTTTCCATCAGTACATGGGACCCAATGCCTTCATCCACATCATAGACATAAAATCCCTTTTTGCGCGCGAATTCCCGGCATATCTGCTGGCTGTCCGCATATTTCAGGGTACAGGCCGGAACACAAAGGTCAAAGGTAAAAAAAGTTTTATCCGGGTCCGCGACCGGATCTTCCCCGTATTCCCGGGTGAAATTTTTCACCACATTGGGTCCGCCGAAATCCCGGGCCGACCGGACATCCAGATCCATCCAGACAATGCGGCCGGCTTCAGCTCTATCCCGGGTATGGGACCCGATGATTTTCTCTATGACTGTTTGTCCCATTTTAATGCCTGGTTTTCATAATTTTGCAATCACCGCTTTGGCCATGTCTAAAGTGGAGTTATTCCCACCCATATCGTAAGTCCGGACCTGGCCCGCTTTAATCACCGCGGCAATCGCGCCTTCCAGCTGTTCAGCCTTGTCCGTCTCCCCCAGCCAATCAAACATCATTTTCGTGGCCAGCAGCATCGCCGTCGGATTCACTTTATTCATGCCGGTATATTTCGGCGCCGACCCATGGGTGGGCTCGAAAACCGCATAATCATTGCCGATGTTTCCGCTGCAGGCGAATCCCAATCCGCCGACCAGCTGTGCGCCTAAATCCGAAATGATATCCCCAAAAAGATTCTCAGCCACCAGAACGGAATAATCCTGAGGGTTTTTGACCAGCCACATGGCCATGGCATCCACATTGGCTTCCCAGAATTCAATATCCTCGAAATCGCCGGACATTTTCCGGGCGATATCTAATATAAACCCTCCGGTTTCCCGCAGCACATTGGGTTTTTCGACGATTGTCATCGACCGGCGCTGGTGGCTGCGGGCATATTCAAACGCCCGGCGTACAATTCGTTCGCAGCCTTTTTTTGTCATAATCCGGGTGGACATGGCCAGCTCCTGCGGAGGAATATCCATAAATTTTTTCATCTTCGGATGCACGGAGAGGGCTTTTTTGATGTCCTCAGGGAGAGGATGGAATTCAACTCCGGCGTACATGCCCTCGGTATTTTCCCGGAATATGACTAAATCAATATCATCCCGGTAATTCAAGGGATTGCCCGGATACGCTTTGCAGGGCCTCATATTTGCGAACAGGTCAAACTCCTGGCGGAGCCTGACGATCGGGCTGAAATAGGAATCCGTCTTACCCCGCAGGGACGGGTCCAGCTCTTTTTCGGCGTCTTCTTTGGGCTTGGAGGTGATGGCACCGAATAAACAGGCGTCGGTTTCACGCAGCATTTTCAGCGTCCGGTCCGGCAGCGGATTGCCCTCTTTGCGCCAGAACTCCCAGCCGATATCCCCATATATAAACTCCGCATCAAATTCCATGGCCTCCAGCACCTGCATGGCGGCTTCTATAACATCCACACCCACCCCGTCGCCGGGAAGAACCGCAATTTTGTATTTTGACATTGTTTTCTCCTTTCCAGTTTATATTGTTATTTTTGGATGCGTTTCCGCGTATAAGGAATCAATCCGCCTTCCTTTAGAATGCCCATCACCGAATCCGGCAAGAACGGAAAAGAATACTCCTTATTCCCTTTCCTGATCACTCCTTGGTGTAAATGCAGATCGATTTCATCTCCGGTTTCCACCGCTTCAGTCAATTTCGGGCACTGGATGACCGGCAGCCCCTGATTAATGGAATTGCGGTAAAATATCCTGGCAAAAGAACGGGCGATGACCGCTTGTACTCCGGCCTGCTTGAGGCAGATAGCGGCTTGCTCCCGGGAGCTGCCGCAGCCGAAATTTCTGCCGGCGACAATGAAATCTCCGGGTTCAACCCGCTCGGCAAACTCCGGGTCCAGGTCTTCCAAAGCATGTTCCGCCATTTCCTCCGGCTCCATGGGGGAATATGTATACTTGCCCGGGAAAATGACATCCGTATTCACATCATCTCCGTATTTCCACACTTTTCCTTTACTCATAATTCTTTCCTTGGATCGGTAATGCGTCCGAATATGGCGGATACAGCAGCCGTAACCGGTGATGCCAGGTAAATGTCCGAATCCCGGCTTCCCATACGGCCGCGGAAATTCCGGTTGGCTGTACTTAAGGCCGTTTCCCCTGGCGCCAATATTCCCTGATGGGCTCCCAGGCAGGGACCGCAGCCGGAATTCAGCACTACACATCCCGCTTCGGAAAATATCTCCATAAGCCCCGATTTGAGTGCCTGAATGTATATCTGCTGGGAGGCGGGAATGATGAGGGTCCGGGTCTTGGAGTGAACCTTCCGCCCCTTGAGCACGGCTGCGGCAGCTTCCAGGTCCTCCAGGCGGCCATTGGTGCAGGTCCCGATAACGACCTGATCAACAGGCCGGCCTTCCACTTCGGCGACCGGACAAACATTGTCCACGGTATGCGGACAGGCCACTTGGGGACCGATTCGGCTGAGATCGAACTCCAGCACAGCGGCATAATCAGCATCTTCATCGGAATAAAAAGGCTCCCATTGGGACTGGGCCCGTTCTTTAATATAACTGAAAGTGGCGTCATCCGGCGGAAAATAACCGTTTTTCGCCCCCATCTCCGCCGACATATTGCATAAAACCATACGGCTTGAGATGGACAAAGCCCCGGCGGCGGGCCCGCTGAATTCTACAGCCATGTAATTAGCCCGGTCAGCGCCTTCACTGCCGATGATGTGCAAAATCAAATCCTTGGCCCCGGTTCCCGGAGAAAAACGTCCATTCAGTTCGATTCTAAGCGTTTCCGGCACCCGCAGCCAGATCTCGTCCGTCGCCCAAATGGACGCCATTTCGGAACGGCCGATCCCTGCTGAAAAAGCTCCAAAGGCGCCATATGTGGGCGTATGGGAATCCGAGCCTAGAATCAACTTTCCCGGCAAGGCAAATCCCGATTCCGAGAAAACCTGGTGACAAATCCCGGAGTTTATATCAAAAAAATGAGGGATGTTTTGTTTCGAGACGAATTCACGGATGATTTTATGGTTTTTCGCATATTTCTCTTCCGAAGCCGGGACCACATGGTCGAGAATGATCACAATCTTTTCCGGTTCAGCCACCCGGTCCACGCCAAGTTCGTTGAAAGACCAGCTGATAGCCGCAGAATTATCATGTGACAACAGGTAATCCGGCGATACTGTCACCACCTCACCCGCTGATACATTTTCCCCCGCTTTCATTCCCAGAATTTTTTCGGAAAATGTTTTGCCCGATAAAAATCTCCTTTATACGGCCTTACGTCTTCAATGACTCGAAATTGACAAAATCGGCATGATTCACAATGACCGCCTCCACTGTCCTGCGGGCTCCATCACCCTCTTTGGAATGAGCGGCAATAATGTGCAGGATTTCATCCGGAAGATCATATTTGGAAGCAAAAGCTGCTCCGGAAATGGGATGCCGCAGCAGCTTTCCCGCTTCACTTTTCGCAAATCCCTCCTGTCCTCTCTCGTATTCAAACAATTTACCCACATCATGCAGCAAAGCTCCCGCCAAAAGATTATCCCGGTTTAACTTAACCCGGCCTTGGTATTGTTCCACCATAACCTCTGCAATCCGGAGGGAACAAAGAGTGACAGCCCGGGTATGTTCCACAATATTGATGGGCGTGTTTTTTATCAGCAGAGTGAACGGCATCTCTTTTAAATCCTGGATATCCCACCCTCCTTCCTGCATGGCCTGCTGCCAAATCAGCAGGCATCTTTCCCTTAACTCCAAGTCGCTTATCAACTCGAATTCCGGCAGCAGCGTCACTAATTTTTTTTGCATTAGATTTTCCTTTCTTCGGGACCGTCGTATTCAATATCCTCCGGATGAATTTTACGCATCGGCCTCATTCGCGTTTTCTCTTCATGAATTTGAGCCACCAGCCCGGCAGTCCGGGCAATAATAAAAAAAGCATTGCCGATTGCAGATGGAATCTCCAAATCGCACAGCAACGCGGCAATGGCTCCATCCACATTGACCGGAAGCGGCCGGCCGGTCTGCTCCTGCAGCTTTATTTCCACTCTCCGGGCTATTTGGACAAACCGTCCCGCCAAGCCCAATTCTTCTGCCAGGCTAAAAAGCCGGATGGTGCGGGGATCCCGGGTATGCACCCGGTGTCCGTAACCCGAAGCCCGTCGGCCGGCGGCTTTCATCTCCGCCAATTCATTTGTAACGGCAGCGGTCATATCTTCATTACTCTCGTCCATTCTTTGCGCCATTTTATGAAACATCTGCATTGCGGCTTCAATGGCGCCCCCGTGAAACCGGGAAATCGCCAAAACGCCTCCGGCCAGGGCGGCATTCAGTTCCGCGCCGGTCGAAGCCACTGTACGGGCCGCTAAAACCGAAGGCGGACCGGCGCCGTGATCGACCGAAGACACAAAGATCGCATCAATCAAACGGCCGATTTGCGGGGAGGGCATCTCCCCCTTCAGCACCAGATAAATCGCCTGGGAAAAAGTAATCCGGCCCATCAATTCATCCAGCGGGAATCCGCGGAGCAGAATCTTATTCGGCTGAACCTTGCTTACGGCTGTCTTCCAACACAATTCACTCATGGTTTCCCCTTCTTTGAAATGGTATTCTTCACGGCTTCAGGGATATCCGCAATGGCCTCTACCACCCGGACTCCCGCGTTATGCAGGCAGTCTGCCTTGCTCTTATGGGATCCTCTGGTCCCTTCAACAATAGCTCCGGCATGCGAAAACCGTGTGCCTGATTTGGCGGCCTTGCCCCCGATATAAGCAATCACCGGTTTTGTTAGCTCGCCGCCATGAATCAAGTCGGCCACTCTTTCTTCCTGAGTGGAGCCGATTTCCCCGAACATCACAATCGCCTCGGTTTTCTCATCCTCTTCGAAAAAAGGCATGACCTCGGGAAGAGACAGGCCGACGACGGCGTCCCCTCCGACATGGATGATTGTGCTCTGGCCTATACCGGCGCAGGTAAGATAATAGGAAACAGCAGAAGTCATTCCGCCCGAGCGGGAGCAAACTCCGACCCGGCCGGGGCGAAACCATTCCCGGGCCATATCCGCCCGGCCGCCGATCATACCCAGAGCCGCTTTCCCGGGGCTTAACAGGCCAAGGGTGTTCGGACCGATGAACCGGGCCTGCTTTTCTTGCGCAAACGCGGCGATCTCCAGCACATCATGAATCGGCACCCGGTCAGGAATCAGGACCGCCAGCTTGATTCCTGCATCCATTGCTTCCAAAGCCGCATCCTTAACCAGGGCGGCCGGAACAAAGATCACGCTGATGTCCAATCCGCCCAGTTCTTCCCAGGCCTGTTCCACACTGTCAAATACCGGCACCCCGTATACATCTTCTCCACCTTTTCCCGGTGTCACGCCGCCGACCACCCGGGTTCCATAATCCATCATCAAACGGGTTCGGGCCCGGCCTTCCCGGCCGGTTATTCCCTGAATCAGCACCCGGGAATGTTCATCTATGAGGATAGACATTATTTCCCCCGTCCGATTGGATTCGCCGCTTGCCGTTTTCTGTATTCCGGCAATCCCGGGATGGGAAGCCGAATCCGGATGGCATTCTGCTCATGAAAGCGGCAAAAAATCTCACATGCCAGGCACTCCGTGCATTTTCCCTTGGCAGCGGCTTCGGTTTCAACCGCTAAAACCGGACGTTCATCTTCCACTTTTAATATATTCGGAGAGCAGGCATCCACACAGCCCTTAGTGAGGCAATCCGTACAAAGGCTATGGTCAATGACAATTTCTCCGGTCAAGGTGCGGAAGGCATAGCCATTGACCGGAGGTGGCTGCTCTTTCGGGTTTTTAACCACATGAGAACGGCTGCCGGAATCGCGGATCAATTCTTTCATCCGGCCGGCACAAAATTCCGGGGAATCATCCCGGCCGTATCCTTCAACTCGAAGATCCTTACAGTAATCGTGCAGAATTTCTATGGCCTTGACTTCATAATTGCCGCCCAGGCGGATTACGGCGGGAATGTCCAATTCATCCTCTAAAAACGCCTTTACCAGTCCGCGGGCGGAATGATACTGTTCCTGGCTGGCAACACCGGATCCGGAAGCGAAATACCCCTTGATTCCGGGCTGCGACAGAATGATTTTTGCGGCCCGGTAAACTTTGGCTGCCGATGGATTCCCGCTGGTATCACAAAAATTAGCCAAAGAAAATCCTTGATTCAATACCGCGTCCATTGACATCATGGATCCTCCTCCGCCGGCGCCGTTAAAACCAACAGCATTGTCCCCGGGATGGATCCATTCGGCCATTTGAAAAAAATAAAATGTTCCGCGGTGGTCTTTTTCTTCCACTTTATAGGCGATTTTTTCCAATTCCGTAGCCGGACGGTCAAATTCCCTGGCCACCTCAATACCCAATTCAGGGTGGCGAAACACCGCATAATCGTCTACAGTGAAATGGCAGTCAGCCGCGTAAATATGGCCTTTATCCGTCATCACAAGGGGATTCATTTCTGCAGACCTGGCGTCATATTTGCGGGCGACAGAGGTGAATTTGGCCAACGCCGAAGACAGCCGGATAAGATTTTTTCCGCTCAATCCTAATTTACGGAGATGATTCCGGACTGCATATTCCTTTAACGGTAATCTGACATTGACCGGAATACGAATCAGGCTGTCCGGGTCCCGGCGAGCGATTTCTTCAATTCCGGTTCCTCCCGCCCGGCTGAAAATCAGCAAGGGGCATTTTCTTTCATCATCGATAATCCAGCCCGCAAAAAATTCCTGTGCAATGGCGAGTTTTTCCTCCACCAGCAATGTATCGACGACAAAATGATTTATTTTCATGCCGAGCAAAGACCCGGCTTTTTGGAAAGCATCCTCCGGGTCTGAGGCAAACTGAATTCCGCCCTTTTCCGCCCGGCCCGTCGCCCAGACTTGAATCTTCAATACAACCGGTTTGCCGATTGCTTCAGCTGCTTCACAGGCAGCATCCGGAGTGGAGACCACTTTGCCTTCCGGTATGCGCAGTCCG
>CAYRTV010000031.1:0-13136 GCA_964427225.1 uncultured Eubacteriales bacterium | reverse complement strand
AGCAGGGGCTGGTCGGTGAGCAGGTTGGCGCCGGCCGGATTGCGCCGTTCTCTGCGGGTGACCCGGAAATACTGGTCTAAAGGCAGCGGCTCCGCCGGGCATTCCCTGGATTTGACATCTAATATACTCACGAAAACGGGGGTATGGGCCGGCCCGTAACGGTCGGTGCCGTGTTCCATCAAAATATCAAGGCACCGGGCGGCTTTGTCGAGATATGAGGCGGGTTTGGTGTGGTGTTTACAATTGACTGTGCTTAAAACAATCAGGATGCTGAGAAAAAAAATCGAAGTTTTTTTCATTTAGTTTTTCATTCGCTTCGTTCGGAAATGACATGGAAAATTATAGCACAACCTGATTTTATATGCCGGTGTTGAATTCAAGAGCGGAACTGAACCTTGACAATATCCGGATGAGGGCGAAAAATATAAGTTAAGGAAAATGAAGATTTTAAAAAAAAGAAAAGAATGTTTAACCCGGTTTATGTTGGCCGCAGCTGTGCTGATGTTGAGCGGTTGGGTAAATGCTCAAGACCACCGGCTGCAGCCAGCTGATCTGATTTACAAGGGCGCGTTCACTTTTCCCCTGGGAGACCAGTGGGCGTACAGCGGCCACGCCCTGGCTTTTTTCCCTGCTGGCGATCCTTCCGGTCCTGAAGACGGCTGCCCGGGCTCTCTCTATGCATCCGGACATACCTGGGATGACCTGGTTGGCGAAATATCCATTCCCGAGCCTGCCATCTCCTCCAATTTTAACGATTTGCCGGAAGCCTTGATGCTGAGGAGTTTACAGGATATCACCGGCGGCTGGATTTATAACTGCACCTATACAGGCGATTGCGAGTACAGGGAAGTTGACGGTCTGGTTTACCTTAATAATGTGGAAAAAATCGCCTGGAATCTGCGGGACTGGTATAACGTTGCCGCCTATGACCAGGCTTCGCTGGGATGGAGCGATTTGGATATGAGCGGCGCCCAGGGTGTCTGGCATATCGGCGTCCGGGATGGGGATGTGTTTCATAATGCAAAAACTTGTGATTATCTCTTCAAAGCGCCGGAATCATTCGCCTCTCAGCATCTGGATGGCAAGTGGCTGATCGCCGGCAATCACCGCGAAGCCGGAGCATTGGGCGGGTCGCAAGGCCCGACCTTGTACGCTCTGGCGCCTTGGGAAGAAAGCAGCCTCCCACCTGACGGCGGCGAAATGGAAGCGGTGCCGCTGCTCTATTATCCGGAAAACTATGACTGCACATATAATCAATACGACCAGTGCGCTTTTCCCGGATACAGGGTGGCTGATGACTGGGGCGGCGGTGCTTGGATAGAGGCTGCTGCCGGCGAAGCGCTTTTGATTTTCGGACGGAAAGGACTGGGCCCCAACTGCTACGGCACCGGAGAGGAATGCGGCGATACCTGTGAAACCACAAAAGGATGGCATTCCGCACCCTACCAAGCCCAGGTCCTGTTTTACGATCCGCAGGAACTTAAAGAAGTAGCGGAAGGAACCCGTAATCCCTGGGATGTAGTGCCTTACACAGCGCTTTCACTTGAGGCGGAGGTGCTCAATCCGGGATGTGCGGAACTGGGGGCCGCAGCCTTTGACCGCAGGAACTGCCTGATTTATGTCACTGAGGAAGCCGCCGGGCCCTGGGGTGAAACCGTCGTGCATGTGTGGCAGGTATCCTCGGGGTTCCAGATCAGCGGGACTGTGACGGATGAATCCCAAAGCGCGGCCTTACCCGGTGTGGTTATGAATGGACTTCCCTATGATCCCAGTACGGATATCTCAGGATTTTATTCGGCGGATGTGGATTCCGGGTGGTCCGGGACCGTAGTTCCGGTTAAGTCCGGTTATGCTTTTACACCAACTGAACGGACATATACCGGCATAACGGAGAATCAAGCAGATCAGGACTATGCAGCTTCTCCGTTGTCATTTTTGATTATGGGCGCGGTGTTGGATGCGTCCGATGCCGCAGTAGCGGGCGTCTATATGCACGGACTCCCCGGGACGCCGAAAACCGGGGCGGATGGGAGCTATGCAGGGACGGTAAGTGCCGGTTGGTCGGGTACGGTCCGTCCGGCCAAAGGCGGATATGTGTTCTCGCCTGTCAGCCTTGATTATACCAATGTGAGCGGCGATCTGTCCGGTCAGGATTATTCGGCTGCGTCCGATATCACGATATATGAAATCAGCGGGGAAGTGATGGTTTATGGAGCAACGGCAGATAACTTAACCAATGATCCAGCCGTTCACAAGGCTGTACGCTATTGATAGGGAGGTTGCTATGAGTATTATTCATCCTGGAAAATTACAGGTGTTGACCCATGAATTCATGTGGCTGGTCCTGCTGAAAGGCTATTATCGGCAGTATGTGCAGTCATTCAATTTGACCGGGGACGAACATGTGCTCGATTTCGGATGCGGCCCCGGTTCAACAGCCCGTTTTATTGCTCAGGCTGTAAACGCGGGAAAGGGCAGTCTGGTTTGTCTGGACCTGTCGCCGGAATGGATCAGCCGGGCTCGCAAGCACCTGGCGGATTTCGCCGATGTGTCATTTTATGCCGGGGATATACGTGAATGGAGAGAAAAAGATAATTTTTTTGATGTCGTGACGATGCATTACATATTTCATGAAATTCCCCCGAAGGAACAGAATGAAGTTCTCAAGGCCTTAGTGCAAAAAATGAAACCCGGAGCGAGGATATTCATCCGGGAACCGATAAAAGAAAGCCACGGCATTCCTCCTGACCGGGTGCGTTCTTTGTTTTCGCAGCAGGGCCTCAAAGAGCTCCGCTCCGATGTTTCAAAGCGGACATTTATGGGGGAGATGTATACAGGCGTATGGATGAAATAAAGGATTCCTTTCGGAATCGCCGGCGGAATCAGGCTTGTAAATGCTTTTTACAGCAGGATACTGTTTCGGCCCGGCTATGATCCGAATAGCCTGTCTTAGCGGTATGAAACTCCGATGGCGAATCCCCAGGTTGAGCGGGTATAATTTTCTTCGAATGTTCCGATTCCCGTATACGTAAAATCGCGGCTGGCTTCCTGATAGGTAACATACAGCACACCAATATCCAGGTTGACGCTCGGTGTCACACCGATGCGGGAACCAAAAGCAAAGGAATTGGATGGAATTTCATGAGAAAAATCACTCTGGTATTCATCGCTGACTCCGGGCTTGGTCATCATGTATCCGGCGCTGAAGGCAATATTTTCGTTCAGCATGTATTCGAGAGCAAAAGCCAGGTCATACGTGTTGGAATCGATGAATTCTTCCGCTCCGTTGAGGTTGGCGTTTTTTTCGAAAAATAGATTGTAGGAAATAAACGCACGCAAATCACGGGTGAGCATGTACTCCGTTCCGATTGAAAAAATGGCCGGGATGTCATTTCTGAATGTATATCCATCCGGAAACATGCCGGTGTCATCAACGGCCGTATCATTTTCCAGTTCCATTTTAGTCTGGAATTCGTACCGGATGCCGATATTGAAATTGGAACTGAAATTAAAATTCAAACCCACCAGGGGAGTAAGGGCGTTTCCGGTTTGTTTAACATCCACCTGTTTGTCCGCGACCATCGCTGCGTATGGGGTTTGGCCGATATTGTTAAAGAAATCATAAGCCGAGATCATATCGCGGCCGGGATTAAGCAGAGGATGATAGGGATTGAATCTAATGTTTTCAATGCTTCCTTCGTATGTATTATTCGCCATGATATACCGGAATCCCCCGGCTGCAGAAATGATGTCCGATAAGGCGTAAGCCATATTGAATTGCAGTCCATAAAAGACCGATGTCCCGTTAAACGCAATCGAGGCATCGTAGGCGCTTGTCGGAAGCCCCATAGAGCTGACCAACAGGGGTATCTGACTAATGGGGATCTCAAAGGACGGCAGTCCGTCTTTGAAATCAGCGGAACCTCCGCCTGAATTGGGGCCGAATCCCAAGGAAAACACCAGGTTTCCGGTTTTGTAGGCGACGTATGCATTCGGAAAAACAGGGACAGTTACTTCGCCTACATATTCAGCCTGGTTGAGAAGCGGAAACGTATTTGTGACGGTTTTTTCCTGGAATAGGCTTTGATTGGAAAGGTTTAAATGCCAGCCGTCCACCAAACGCGCCAGGCCGGCGGGATTATAATAGACGGCATCAAGATCTGTTGATGCATTCCGTGCCAGCATCCGCATGTATTGTGCGCTTTGGTTCGTATTGGTGACAATTTGACTAAAACTAATGGAGCTGCAGATAAACAGCCCGATAATAAAAATAACGAAACCTCGTTTCATCCTCCCTCTCCTTATGGAAATGTTTTTACGGTTGAATCATATATATTGAGGGGTGTTTGTCAACCATTTTTTTAAAAGTATATCTTTATGCCGCCGCCCGCACGCAATCCGCCCAGGGTGATTTCGGGTCCGGGAAAGCCGTTTTCCGGCTCGAATGAGGCTTGGCCGCTTATGTAACGGGCCCCGGCGTGAACCGCAATGGTCTCCCCAAGGAAATAGACCAGCTGAGCCCCGCCGTTGAAGCCGAACACATTTTGTGAAATATTGGTGGTTTCAGCGGAAAGGGCGATGCTTTCATACGGATAGCTTTCTGAGAAGGTCATGCCGGAAATAACGGCGGCTTCCGCCATAATATATGCCGGTCCCCCGAACAGTTCCATTCCGAGATTCCCAAACCGCAAGGTATACACAAGATTCAAAAAGGCGGTGTTTTCCGTTAAAGACCCATTTTCCACGCCTTCACCCTGCCGGGCGGCTGAAAAATACAGAGGATGAGGGATGGAAGATGAGTATCCCTCAGCCATATCCCGCGATGAAATATCCACTCCGGCCTCAATCCCCAGGGCGTGTGAAAACCTAAATCCCACTGCCGCTGTAATCGGGGTGCCGGCCTGAACCTGGTAGCTGAGTGATGAATTGGCATCTTCATGATAGATGCTTTCCGTCCAGGAAATATTTGGATTCTCCTCCTGAAAGCCGGCATGAAAGCCGGCGCTGATATATATTTTTTTATACTCCGGCCGGGAATGGATTTCAGGTTGAGGCCGGGTGCGTGAAACCGGCTCGGTCTTTGATTTCTGTTCCACTTGTTCTGAACTCTGTTCGGCCGCTTTGGATGGGTCATCCGGGGTTTCCTTCTTTCCGGTCAAGGTATTGACGACTTCAATTGTGCTTTCATGAATAAATGCTTCTATTTCCGGCAGCTCTGGAGTTGCGGGCACCAGCACCAGGTACCACTCTCCCTGTTTTTCCATAGCGGGAAGTAATGTGTTTTGAGGCAGCTGCCTTACGATGGATTGCTCCAATCCGGGACCGCTTCGAATATTCGCCATCCGGACATTTACTCTAAGCATCCATTTGACGTCTGTATCTTGCGGGGCTTCACTTGCGGAAAGCCCCATACTGAAACAAAAAATTGCAACTAAGGCGAGTAAAATTTTATTAAATGTTTTCATGATATCTCTCCTTTTTAACCTGAACTAACTGAAAGGTCATCCTGATGAGCGAAGCGACATAAGTCTCTTATATCACTCGGGTCCTTATAAGGATTGTGAATCGCAAATCGTTAATCGCCTGAATGAGACAATGCAGTCTTTTATATGCGATGTAATAGATTGGTTTTAAATAAGATAACTTTTTACTTTTCACTTTTTTCTTTTCACTCCCAAATAAGCGAAGTCGTCATGACTCGCGGCCTAATCTGACCATTCACAGCAAACATCGCAATTTTTCTTGAATGGTCAGATTAGTTGACGATCCAGCCTATAGCCTCCATCGCCCGGATGGTTTGCTTGTATTCATTGCTGCTGCTTCCATAACGGTCATAAGCAACGTTCAATAGGGCGTTGGCTGCGTCCAGAAAATCGGAGGTTCTGGTCAGCCGGTTGACCCATGCCCGGTAGAATATGTCCGCAGCCTTATCCAATCCGATTCCGCTGACGCTTTTTCCCGAAACCCGGTTGCGGCCGCCGTGAGCCAGTAAATAGAAGGCATGAGAATAAATGGTCATATTGAGGTGGACGCCGCCGTTGTCAAAATCATAATTAACCTCATACTTCTGAGACAGATGACAGGGATCCGGATAACGAGAGTCCCCGAGCTGAGAGTTTGCATTGGGATTGGCCAGATTTCGGCAGCCCGCCTTTTTAAAACTAGGGTAAGAATCCTCTCCGATAAACCAGTCGGCTCTGTATAGGCCATTGCCCTCAGGATGCCAGTAAAATTCTGCAGTGGTGCCAATAATATCGGAAAGGGATTCATTCAGGGCACCGGATTCAAAAGCATACGCTAAATTGGATGTATAGCTGGTCACCCCATGGGTATACTCATGGCAGACCACATCCAGAGCAGCTTCGTTGCGGGATTTTTGGTTTCCCGGTACGCAAAAGTTGATCGACTCTCCATTCCAGAAAGCGTTATCCTTATACTTATTGTTGTGAACAAACACAATTGTGTTCATGTTGTTGTTATTGATGCCTTTCCGGTTAAAAAAGGCGTAATAGAAGTCATAAACCAGCCCGACATTGGCGTGGGCGCTGACCGCTGACCCGTCCCAGTCCCAATAATTATCGTCATCTCCGGGAACAGAGACGGTTCTGTAATCCGCCGTATAGTGGTTGTAAGGGCGGATCCTTTTTTCATCGAACAGATAATAATAGCCATTGGAAAAAGTCGTGGCCAATTTGACTTTCCGGTTGTGGACATTCAGCCCCAGACCGATGGCGCTTTCGTCAAAATGAATATTGGAATATTGGAAAAGGATATCCCCGCTGCGGGCATCGATCAGTCCGGTGGTGCTGAAATAATCTTCTTTAGTCAATGTGATTTGGTAGGCCAGCAGGAATTTTCCGCCTCCAGCCGGATAGATGGTCAAGCTGCTGCCGGTGGAAACCGCAACTGCATCCGGTTCCTGAATGGACCTGCGGTAGATATCAATCGCCTCCCGCCGGGTTATATCCGGGGTTGTATTTAGATTTGGAATATCCCAGTATTCGCCGTTAATGCTCTCAACCCCGCCGTTCCGGGTGTGATAAATAATCTGTCCGCCAAAAACAGGGATACCCTGGTGATATTGATCATAGCGCAGATGCTGTATTCCGGGTTCCGAATCTTCCTGGACCAAAGACAAAATGAGTTCGCCTCGTTCGATTTTCTGATTGAAAACCATTTCCAGTCTTAACCCTTTTACTGCAAAATTGGCCGCTTTATCCGGATCATGATCTAATCCATTCGGATAGTGGACATGGGTACGGCCGACATTATCCGCGTAAATTGCGGCCCAAGAAAAAATCAAAATCGTGATTAAAAGAATGAGATGTTTAAAACGCATTTTTCCTCCGAACCTAAGAATCATTAGCCTAATTCCATGTCATCCTGAGGTCTGCGAAGCAGGCCGCGAGGATCTTAGACTGCCTCGCCGAATGCAGCTTGACCGTCTTGTTAAACAAACTGGATATTTAATAACAATTTTTTTTGTTAGTCAATGAATTTTGCATGAAGAATAATTTATATTGTTCAATTACCTATCCTGTGCGAGCCTCAGGATGATATTGCGCGAAGCATTTGTTTCCCTATGATGATTATGATATAAAAAAGATTCACTATGAGGAGGAAAAATGACGAAATCCGGCAAAATCGGCAAGTGTTTGTCTGTTCTATGTTTGATTTTTCTTTTTGTGCCGTATGCGGCCTGGGCTCAGGATAAAAAGCCCTTGACCCATGATGTGTATGATTCCTGGGAATCAATTGCCCGCCAGCAAATTTCGCCTGACGGAAACTGGGTCTTGTACCTGGAGACTCCGCAAGACGGTGACGCCGAACTTGTGGTTATTAATTTGAAAAACAACCAGGAATTCCGTTACGGCATTGGTTATTCCGGCGAAGGGACCGAAGCGGAACGCTCGGCGAATGCCGCTTTCAGCTATGATTCCCGGTATGTGGGATTTATGATCTCTCCCTCCCAAGAAGCGGTTAAAGAGGCAGAGAAAGATAAGAAAAAGAAAAAGGAAGATTTGAAGAAAAGCCTCGGCATTATGGACCTTTCCAATGGAGAGACGGAGGTGATCGAAAGAGTTCAGAGTTTTAAAATGCCGGAGGAAGCCGGAGGCCGTCTGGCCTATCTGATGGAAAAGCCGGAGGAAGATAAAGATAAGGATAAACCGGAAGAAAAAGAAGCTGAAGAAGAACAAAAAGCCGAGGAAAAGAAAAAAGCTGAAGAGGAAGAAGAAGAAAAGAAAAAGAAAGACAAAAAATATGGAACCCCGCTGGTGCTTCGTTCACTTGAAGACGGGACTGAGACGACCTTTGACTCCACCCTGGAGTATCGTTTCACAAAAGACGGCGCCCGCTTGATCTATACGGTTTCCAGTGAGGAGAAACCGGAAACCGACGGAATGTATGCCTATTTGCCGGATAGTCAAAGCAATAAAGCCCTGCTGACGGGAGAAGGCAATTACAAAAAAGCCGCCATGGATGAAGAAGAAACCCGGCTGGCGTTTCTTACTGACCGGGATGATTATGCAGCCGGTGAGCCGACCTTTAATCTGTATGGCTGGAGTATTGGAGATGCGGCAGCCGAGTTATGGGTCTCCCATACTTCTATGCCGGATTTTCCGGAGGGCATGGCGGTCAGTGATAAATCGGATATTTCTTTTACCGATGACGGCTGGATAGTGATGTTCGGCATCAAAGAAATCCCTGAGCCGGAAGAGGAAGACGAAGAAAACGGTGCGGAAGAAGAGGAAGCCAAGTTTGATCTGTGGCATTGGAATGATCCGCTGCCTCAGCCGCAGCAGAAACAGATGAAGGATGAAGTCCGGAACAATACCTGGGAATCGGTTTATCATTTGAAGAACAGAACGTTCGTCAAATTGGCGGATGAAGAGCTTTCTGATGTTCGCCTGTCGGATAACGGCAAAATCGCCTTTGGACAAACCTTTTGGCCTTATTCCAAGAAGATGGCCTATTTCGGAACCTTTTATGATGTGTATATCGTTGATCCCCTTACGGGTGATAAGACCAGGATAAAGGAAGAGCTGTATTTTAATGCAGATTTGTCTCCAGCTGGAAAATATGTTTATTGGTTTGAAGGCAAAGACTGGCATGTTTATGATATCGCTACTAAGCAAGTCAAAAACGTTACTGAAGACTTAGATGTTCCGTTTGACCGAAAGGACTGGGATACGCCCAGCCCGGCTTATTCCTATGGTATCGCCGGGTGGACGGAAGACGACGCATCTGTTCTCATTTATGACCAGTTTGATGTTTGGGAAGTGGAGCCGGATGGGTCCGGTGCACGCATGATCACCGAAGGGTTCGGCCGGAAGAATAACCTTTCCTTCCGCTATGTCCGTCTGGGCAGGGAAGAGGACTTTATCGATCCGGATGAAACCCTGCTGTTCCGGACGGTTAACGAAGAGACCATGGCTCAGGGTTATTATCATGACCGGGTCAAAGGGCAGAAACAGCCGCAGAAACTCTTGATGGCCGATAAATATTTCGGATATCCCCAAAAAGCCGAAAATGCGGAAAAACTCCTTTTAAACCGAATGGCGTTTGATGAATATCCTGATCTTTGGGTCATTGATATGAATTTTTCTGATCCCGTCAAAATCACGGATTTGGGCAAACAGATGGATCCGTATATCTGGGGCAAAGCCGAACTGCGGGATTTTCAGAGTGCGGACGGAATGCCGCTTAAAGGCATTCTGATCAAACCGGATAATTTTGATCCTGATAAAAAGTATCCCTTAATGGTCTACATTTACGAAACCCTGCACAATATGATCCACTATTACCGCAACCCCTCTCCCGGCACCTCTATTAATATGCCCTATTATGTGAGCAACGGCTATGTCATCTGGATGCCGGATATTGAATACCATACCGGTTTTCCGGGAAGGGACGCGCTTAAATGCGTGCTTCCGGGAGTCCAAATGCTGATCCGGGAAGGCTATATCGATCCGGACGCTGTCGGCATCCAGGGCCATTCCTGGGGCGGGTATCAGATTTCCTATATGATCACTCAGACCAATCTGTTCGCAGCGGCTGAAGGCGGCGCGCCCGTGTCCAATATGACTTCAGCCTACAACGGCATCCGCTGGGGGAGCGGCATGGTGAGGCAGTTCCAGTATGAACATACCCAAAGCCGCATTGGCGGGACTCTCTGGGAATATCCCATGCGTTATATTGCCAATTCACCGGTCTTCTGGGCGGATAAAATTGAAACCCCTATCATGTTCATGCACAACGATGAGGACGGTGCGGTCCCCTGGTATCAGGGAATAGAGTTCATCATGTCTCTACGCCGGCTGGGCAAGGTGGGATTCATGTTCAATTATAACGGCGAGGCCCACGGCCTGCGCAAACGGGTCAATCAGATCGACTGGACCATCCGCATGCAGGAGTTTTTTGATCACTATCTCAAAGGTGCGCCCATGCCAGCCTGGATGGAGAACGGGATTCAAGCCTGGGATAAGGAAAAATAACTTAAAGATCCCCGTATTTATGGAGACGTTCTTGGTAGGCAGCTTTTTGCTGGGCAACAATCCGCTCGAAGCGGGGTTTTTCGCGCAGAAAATCGAAAACCGGGAGCTTAAGAATCAGATAATTGAAAGCCTTATCTGATTGCCGGATCGACTGTTCGATGGAAGCCAGGGTTTCCGTTTCCAATTGCAGCAGGGCAAATATATAGGTGCCGCGGCTGATTTCCAAAGCCTCTTTCTTTTTACCCTGGGCGGCCAGCATTAAGGCACGGCTGTGAGGGAGATCGCGGTGGTCTGGATAGGTTTTCTCAATATACTGAATATATTCTGCGGCCTTTTCTTCTCTTCCTAGTCCCAACAAATACTGCATCATTGATCCCAGAACCGGAAGTTTAGGATTATTTTCTTTTTCAAGATCAAAATAGTGGACGGCGTTGTCCGGTTCCCCTAACATTGCTTTACAGATTCCGGAGGCGCCGGTAGCCAGAATAAAAAAGGGATTGAGTTCCAGTGCTTTCTGAAAGTGATTAAATGCCGGTTCCGCCAGACCTAATTGTCTGAGAAAAACGGCACAAAGAAATTGGGATTCCGCCTGATTGGGATTAAGGGCCAGGCTTTTTTTGAGAAGCTGGTAGGCTTCGTCATATTGCCCGGATAAATAGAAGGAGGTTCCATAAAGAGAATTGGCTAAGCCGGACTCCGGATTAAGTTTATATGCCTCTTCTGCATAATAATCGGCTTTTTGTTTGTCGTACGGATTACTCAATCCGGCAAAATTCATGGTGTATATCCAAGCCAGGCCTGCATAAGCTTCAGCGTATTCGGGGTCAATTTCGATCGCCTTTTCAATCATCTCGGCAGATGCCTGGAAATCACTGGGATTTCCGCTGAACATATACCGGCTGGCGAAATGGTTCATTCCTCGTACATAAGCCTCATAGGCCACCAGATTTTCCGGATGCTGTGGCCCGGTTTTCCCCATGGCCTCAAGGGAAAGCTCGAGTTCCAGGGCTTGCGCAATGCTTTGAGAGACTTCATCTTGAAGTGTGAAAATATTTTTCATTTCGCCTTCATAACTCTCGGCCCAGAGGGTAAATCCGGTAGCGGCATCCGTCAGTTGTCCGCGGATGCGGATGTATCCCTCCGCTACTTGGATGCTGCCTTCCACAAGATTCGCCACTCCCAATTCTACGCCGATGGTTTTAACATCTTTTTGTGTGTCCCGGTAACGCATGACCGAAGTGGGGGAGCTGACTTTTAATTGTTCGATTCGGGATAAGCGGTCGCTTAAAGCTTCGGTCATCCCAAAGCTGATATGCTCCTGGTTTTTATCCGGGCTGAGGTCCCGGAAGGGAAGAACCGCAATGGAATTGTCCCATCCCGTTGAGGCTGTTTCGGGTGAAGGCGAAGAAGGCGCCGGGGCCGGCTTAAATAGTAGATACGCAAATATAACTAAAATGAAAATAATTGAGGCGGCGGCTCCATATTTAATCCAGGATGATTTGGCTCCGGCCTTTTTGCCGTAACTCATTTTTTCAGGAATAGGGGATGGCGTGGAAAGGGAATTTTCGATTTTATTCAATTTTTTATATACATCTGATGCTGACAGCGGCCGATCGGAGGGATCTTTTTCCAGAAGCTGAAGAATAAGGAGGGATAAGGATTCGGGAATGTCGGGATTTTTTTCAGCGGGATCAGGTGGCGACTGGGTTTTATGCTGCATGGCGATGGCGACCGGGGTATGGCCGCTGAAAGGCGGTTCTCCGGTGAGCATTTCGTACAGAATAACGCCCAGAGCATAGATATCCGTATGCGGCCCGGGCTTATCGCCCTCTGCTTGCTCAGGGGCCATGTATTCCGGTGTTCCGATCATCACTCCGGTATCTGTGAGGCTTTCCGAATGAAGCGACCGTGCGATGCCAAAATCAACAATCATGGCGCGCCCGTTCTCATCCACCATAATGTTTTGGGGTTTAAGATCCCGGTGAATGACACCCAGTTTATGGGCTTCGGACAGGCCGGCACAGATCTGCCGGGCAATCGCGATTGCCTGGGCGGGGCTCATACGGCCGACTTTACGGATAAGCCGTTTTAGATTCTCCCCCCGTACGTAATCCATAGTGATATAATGCATGCCGCCAGATTCGTTGAGATCATAAGTGCGGGCGACATTGGGGTGGCCGATCTTGCGGGCGGTTTTTAGTTCATTCCGGAAGCGGGCAATGATTTTAGGGTCAGAGGCGATATCCGGCCGGATCAGCTTCAGCACAACTTCTTCATTTAATTTCTCATCCCTGACCCGGTAAACCTTGCCCATTCCGCCGGCGCCGAGTTCTTCGATGATACGGAACCGCTCAGTAAAAAGCGACCCGGTGGACAAAACCGCCGCCGGCTTCATGGTGTGCGTGACAGAAAATGGGTCTTCGTTTTTTTGCGGCAGAGGAGTCGCGCATTCCTTGCAGAATTTAGAGTCTGGGGGATTCTCTGTTTGGCATTGGGGGCATTTCATTGTATTCCCTGACTTTAAATAAAGGTAGTACAGAAAAGCCGGACTGTCAACTGTATGTGAAGCTATTCCTCAGAGAATATTGATGTAAGGCCGCCTATGCCGGTTACACGCAGCGTCTATAGAGGCAGTGAAAA
>CAYRTV010000030.1:0-13228 GCA_964427225.1 uncultured Eubacteriales bacterium | reverse complement strand
TCCTTCGTCGCTATGCTCCTCAGGACGACAATAAATGAACGTATTGTCGTCATCTCCGGCAATCTCGACCCGTGAATAATTCAGGCTATATAACACTGAAGAGAATGCAATGTGCATTGCAACAATTGCAAGAGTTTTATGGTTATATAATGTCAATAGGAGATAAGGAGAAAATACTGCATGAATAGGTACTGAAAAGGGGGATAAAAGGAGGCCGGAGAGGTCTTTTTTTTTAGAGGGCAAAGTGTTAAAATACCAACGGAGGATGAAAATGAAAAAGACAGTTTGGCTTATCATATTGCTTGTTTTTTGTGGAAGTTTGGCTGTGGCACAAACATATAAAGGCAAAGCCAGAATAAAAGGCTTTGTGTTTGATGAAGAAGGAAACCCGATCGAGGGGGTAACGGTCAATCTTTATTCCATTAAGGGTGAAGCCGGCTTTAATGTTGAGACGGATGCCGAGGGTAAATGGGTGGCCTCCTGGATTCGGGGAGGAGCCTGGAATGTTGATTTTGAAAAAATCGGATATATGCCGAAGAAAATCAGCATCAATGTGAAAAGCTACGGCCGCAATCCTGATATTGAAGTCACATTAGAGGAAGTGGAAGGCTTGGTGATCAGTCCTGAGCTGGAAGACGAACTGGGCATGGGCAATGATTTGTATGAGCAAGGCCAGTATCAGGAAGCCATCGCCGTTTATGAACAAATGCTGGTTGATCATCCGGACGCTTATATTGTCAATTTGAATATTGGAAACGCTTATTTCCAAATGGAAGAGTATGATACCGCATTTACGTATTACCAGAATGTGCTGGACGCCGACCCGGATAATGTCCGGGCTAAACTTCAAATCGGAAACGCTCTGGCCAATCAAGGCAAAAATGCCGAAGCCTTGGAATGGTACAATAAGATCAATTTTCAGGAAATTGATGATACGACTGTTCTTTACAATATCGGAACCAATTATTACAACCAAGGCCAATATAAGGATGCGTTGAAATACTATGAACGCACCTTGGAATTGGATGAAAATTTTCTGGATGCTGTTTACCAGGCCGGGTTAGCCAATCTTTCTCTGGGGAAAAATCAGGAAGCCATTCAATATTTTGAATTGTATTTGGAAAAAGACCCGGATTCTCAGCGGGCGACACAGGTCCAGGGATTCCTGGATTACCTGAAGTAATTTTTCGGGAAGACCGCCGGAAGCCGGCGGAGGACAGCATGACAAAATATAAAAGTATTCTTTTTATACTGGGGGTTGGTCTAATGACCGGCATATGGGCTTGCGGGCCCTCCCGCGCCGTGAAACTAAATCCTTTCACCCAAGGTTTTTTTGAGACTGCGCGCTTGATCATGACGGACCAGGAAAAAAGAATTTTCAATCATATGCCCAGCAATGAAGCCCGGGAGGAATTTATTGAAGAATTCTGGTCCAAACGGGACCCCAGCCCGGACAATGAAGTCAATGAATTCAAGCAGGAGTTTTATCGCCGGATTGAGTATGCCAATACGCATTTTAATGAAGGAATGCCGGGATGGAAAACCGACCGCGGACGCATCTATCTTTTCTTTGGACCGCCGGACCGGATTGAACGTCGGCCCATGCTGAATTACCCGGAAGCCAAAGGCCTGCAGCTATGGATCTATTATGGATATAATTTCGGAGTGGAATTCGTGGATAAGCGGGGAGACGGATCGTATACGTTTGATCCCTACAGCGGAGTTTTCGGCAGCTTTTTTGATGCCATGGAAATGGCGAAACTGGGTTTGACGACAATAAATCCAGCTAATGAAGACTGGACCAAGAAATTCATGGATTATAAAGTGAGCTACGATTCCGCAGACCAGGAAATTGAGGTGCTGATTCCGGCGGACGCTCTCGTTTTTGTCGAAGAAGACGAGGTTCTGACGATTCATTTTAAATTCAAATTTTACATATATGAAAAAGACGGACCCAAGCTGGATGAATTTGAAACCGTTCGGGTAGTCGAGATCACCGAACAGGAGCTTTTAGACACAAAGGAAGTTCAATTGACGATCCCCTATCAGCTGCAGCCGGGTGCTTATTATTTTGATGTGATAGTGGAAGTTCCTGAAACCGGCAGGGTCCGCAAGATTTTCGATATAAAGGCGTGATTTCATGAGGAAAAACATCACTATTTGGCTGGGAGGCTTGCTCGCGATAGCGGTTTTACTGGCTCCCCTTTTCGGACAAGAGGTCAAACGTAAGGATTTGCCGCAGAAATATCAGAATTTCATGGACTTAACCGAATATATCATGATGGAAGAAGAAAGGGATGTCTTTATGCAGCTGCAAACCAACCGCGACCGCGATATCTTTATCGAGACATTCTGGGCGCAAAGGGATCCTACTCCGGGAACCCCTGTCAATGAGTATAAGCAGGAGCATATTCAGCGGTTTCATCATGCCAATCAGCGTTACGGACGTTCCACCGCGCGGGAAGGGTGGAGAACGGACCAGGGGCAGATTTATATTATCCTGGGCGAGCCGCATAGTGTCGAACGTTTTTACAGCCAGCAGGGAATCTATCCCACTGAAGTCTGGTACTATTATGGAGACAAACAGAAGGGACTTCTCCCGCATTTCGCGATCGTGTTTTACAAACGAAGCGGAATCGGAGAATTTCAGCTTTATGATCATGTGGCCGACGGGCCCAGTGCGCTTTTGGTCGACGGCCGCCATATGGACAGTGCAAATTATCAAGATTTATACGAAAAGATCCAGGAACTTGCCCCGACTTTGGCGTTAGTGTCTCACTCGCTGGTTCCTGGAGATATTCCTTTTAATTATCAGCCTTCACCGGTCAACAACATCCTGATGGCGGATATTCTCGAATCGCCCAAGAAAGATGTCAATCCGCAGTATGCCACCCATTTCCTGGATTATAAAGGGATCGTCAGTTCCGAATACATGACCAATTACGTCGAGAGTGAAACCCATCTGGCCTTTGTGCGGGATCCGCTGCTGGGTATGAATTTCGTCCATTTTTCCATGGCGCCTCAGAAGATTTCTTTGGATTATTACGAGCCCAAGGATCAATATTTTTGCAATTTTTCAATCAATGTCAGTCTGAGGAAAGGGGATGAAGATATCGTATTCCAATACACCAAGGATTTTCCCTTTTATTTCTCTCCGGATAAAGTCGATGGAATCCAAAGCAACGGCATAGCCATTGAAGACAGCTTCCCCATCGCGGAAGGGTCCTATAAATTCATCGTTCTCCTCCAGAATTCGGTAGGAAAAGAATTCAGTGTTTTTGAAAAAGACATCACCGTTTCCGATGTCTTGGAAGAACCTGAAATCAATACCTTTCTGCTCGGGTATAAGACACAGAAATACAGCGGGAATTTGCATATTCCTTTTAAGATAATGGATACAAAGCTTTTGCTTGATCCTAAGAATACCTTTGCCTCCGGAGATAAACTGCATTTTATGGTCAATATGGTGAACGTCAGCCGCGAATTGTGGGAAAGCGGCCGCCTGAACATTCATATTCAGGGGATGAAACCGAACAACCCGGTTGTTAAAGACTTGGATATCCGCTTGACTGATTTTCCCTTTAATTCCGTTATCTCTTTGACGGAGCAATTGGAAGCAGCCGTTCTCTCTCCCGATTATTATGAAGTGTCAGCTGAATTAGTCAAAGGAGACGGACGTGTGCTGGACACCGCCAAAACCAATTTGATCATTTCACCGGAAACAGCGGTGGCTCATCCGATGTCCCATACCAAGGCTTTTTCGCATGCCAACAGTTTTGTTTTTTATCTCATGCTGGCCAACCAATATGACAAATCAAATCAACCTGAAAAAGCGGAGTCATTCTACCAGCGGGTTTTTGATATAAGGCCGGATTATGTGAAAGCGCTTTTAGACTATTCTCAATTTTTAATAGAGCAGAAAAAATTCCAAAAGGGACTGGAAGTGGTTGAAGAATTGAAGGCCAATGAAAGTGCGGAATATGAATATCTGCTGTTAAAAGGCAAGGCTTTGATGGGACTGGGGAAGTACCCTGAAGCGATTGATTATCTCCTGCAGGGGAATCAAATATATAACAGCGACTTTGTTCTGCTGAATGCGCTTGGGTATTGTTATCATCAAACCGGGCAAAAGAAAAAGGCTCTGGATGTGTTTAGATCATCCTTGGAATTGAATGCCCGGCAGCCGGAAATAAAAGCGATGATGGATAAGATCAGAAATAAATGACAGCTTTGCGCTATTAGAAAGAAGGATTGCCTGAAGAAAACAAAGGAAAAAAAAGCCGCGGTTTAAAGCCGCGGCTTTTTTTTAGTCGGGGTTCAGTCTCTATATTATTCCGTATCCGCTTTGACAATAAGAGGAATCTTTTTTTCCAAGGTCCGTCCGCTGATGTTGTCAGTCAGGTTGATGACGAAAGTGTATTCTCCCGGTTCGACATCCCGGGATTCTTTCTTTTCTTCAACCACTTCTTCGCCCTTTTTCTTCTGAATCAGGACTGTGCGCTGCAGGGGCAACGGCTGGCTGATAATAGGGGCATCATAGGCGGCTTCAGCATAACGGACAATCACTTCCTCATCTTTCAGCAGCTCATAATTTGCAGTCAAGTTGAACCTTTTGGTTTCAGGATCAGGCTGAACGCCGAAAACATAGAAAAAGACATCCAGGGAGTCCTGCTGGGTGAAGACATTTTCCAGAATAGGTTCAATTTTCAGAATGGAGTATGTGAAAAAACCTTCATGGATTTCGGTGGTTTTTTCCGGAGCCGCCATTTGCTCAATATTGCGGGCGAAGAAAACAGGAGTGGTGCTCAGGCTGTCTGTAAAAGCAACCGGATCAGGAAGCTCAAACTCAAAATATTGAGTGCCCATTTTTTGGAGGTCTTTGGATGTGATTGCCATTGCCAGAATATATTTCCCGGGGGGCAAAGGATAACCGGTGGAATACATGGATTCGTCTGCCGGATTGTATCCCTCCTTGTCTTTCTGCAGCTGGACCGGGACATAGACTTCTTTGACAAAGTCTCCGTCGGTTTGCTGAAACCACAAAAAGGCATTGAGCTCAGTCATCAGAACATTGGTTTCTGCGGGAGTTTCCTGAGCTTCTTTTTCAACGGCTTCCCCGACGGGTGCGGGGGCCGTGAAGCCCAGGTCCGCGTTTTTGGCCATGAACAGAAAAATACTGTGCATGTTTTGGCGGGCGGGAAGATAAAGATGTTCAAAGATTTCAAAAGGAATATCCAGACGAGGGGTCCGGTGTTCCATTCCCTGGTTCAATTCCGCTTTAACTTCCTTGGGAATAAAGACTTGCTCAGCTTCCTGGGCTTTCTCTTGGGCTGCGGCGGGAAAAGGCTGGATAAAACCGATGGCGATTCCCAGCATCAGCGCCGGAATAATCATTTTTTTCATTATCATTTTTCCTCCTTGGGCAAAACATTAAAACTGTACAACTATGATGTTGCGGCAGATATGCCGGCTCATAAAAACATAATATATCAAAAACACGGGCTTTTTTCCATTAAAAGGTGGATAAACTTATGGACGCCGGCGTTTTTGATACCGGTTGACGGCGTTGACGTGTTCCCGGTAGGTGGAGCTGAATTTGTGGCTTCCGTCATTACGGGAAACAAAATAGAGGTACTCCGTATCAGCCGGAAACAAGGCGGCTTTTATAGAACCGGCTCCGGGATTGGCGATAGGGCCGGGCGGAAGCCCGGGATAGAGATACGTGTTATAAGGTGAATCCAAGGATAAATGCCGCTTGGTGAGGTTTCCGGAAAAGGCATTGCGTTTTTTCAGCGAGTAGATAATGGTCGGATCACAGGCTAACCTCATACTGCGGTCAAGACGGTTATGAAATACGGATGAAACCAAGGGTTTCTCTTCAGGAAGGGAGGTTTCCTTTTCAATCAGTGAGGCCAGGGTTATGATTTCGCGGATACTCATGTTCATTTCCGTCTTTTGGTTATGCCATTCCGGCCGGAACTGCTGCTTGAACTGGCTGACCATGGTTTCTATCACTGCTTCCGGTTGGATGTTTTTTGAAAACCGGTAAGTCTCCGGAAAGAGATATCCTTCCAAGTTATCGGCTTGCGGGTCCCAGCCGGAGATTAATGCGGTATTATCCATCGCTTGCAGCAGGCCCGCATAATCCAGAAAATTCAGTGTACTTAATATTTTTGCGGTTTCGCGGCAGGTCAATCCTTCCGGTATGGTGATGGAATGCAATCTAATATCCCCCGCGATTATTTTTTTTAACACCTCCCGTTCACTCAAGGGGCCATGGAAAACATATTCCCCGGCTTTGAGCGACTGGCCGGAATAAAACAGCCTGTAACCCGTCAGGAAGCTGAATTTGCTCCGAATGAGTCCTTCCCTCTGCAGATTTCGCGCAATAGTCTCGGCATCTTGTCCCGGGGTTATATCAAATAAGACCTCTCCCGGTTCATCTGCCGGCTGGAATTGGTATTGATGGAAAAACCAGCCGGCGGAGATAAAAAATAAAAGGATAAATAAAATAAGCGATATTTTCATGATGCGGATCATGTTAATGCCTCGAGATAGGCGGTGAGGATTATGGCGGCGGAGACGGCATCTTCAGTCTGCTTCCAATCTTCCGGTTTGATTTTTTTTCTCCGCAAGTGCTGCTGAGCTTCCCAGGTTGACAGCCGTTCATCCCAATAAATCAGGGGGATGTCGAGACAAGATTTAAGCCAGTCGCCGAACCGGCGGGTTTTTTCCGCCCGGGTTCCTTCACTGCCGTTCATGCGCAGGGGGAGGCCGACCACAATGCGGCCGATTTTATGCTCATTGATTAAATCCTGAAAGTACATTTTATCCTCCGGCTTGCTTCTAATCCGGTAGGTTCCTAAAGTCCGCGCTGTCATGAGTAATTCATCACTTACAGCCAAGCCTATATTCTTATCTCCGTAATCGATGCCGAGGATTCTCATTTTCAGGGCCGCCGTGAATGAGCTTCGAGTCCGAGGTCGATGAGTTTGTCGATGAGGCAGTCAAAGGGAAGACCGCTGACTTCCCAAAGCTTAGGATACATGCTTATTTCCGTAAAGCCGGGAATGGTATTGATTTCGTTCAAGTATAACCGGCTGGTGGACTGTTCCAGGAAAAAGTCAACCCGGGCCATCCCTCTGCATTCCAACCCCAAAAAGGCACGAACGGCAAGGTCCTGGATGCGTTCAGCCAAAGGATCGGGTATTTCAGCCGGAATTCCGAATTGAGTTTTGCCGTCGATATATTTATCCCGGTAATCATAAAACTCGCGGCAGGGGATCACCTCACCAGGCAGAGAGGCTTGAGGCTGTTCGTTGCCAAGAATGCTGCATTCCAATTCCCGGCCGCTGATGGCTTGTTCAACTAATACCTTGCGGTCATGCGCAAAGGCCAGCTTAAGTCCGGATTCCAATTGACTCCAGTTTTTGATTTTGCTGATCCCTACACTGGAACCAAGCTTCGCCGGTTTGATGAATACGGGCAGTTGAAACGTCTTCCGGATTTGACTGCAGATGGATTGAGCGTCGTGCTTAAAACCTTGATACTGGACGGTATCATAACGCCCCACCGGCAGCCCGAGGGATGCAAATATGACTTTGGCAACGGCTTTATCCATGGCCAAAGCCGATCCCAGGACCGGACTGCCGGTATATGCAGCCCCGGCCATTTCAAAATAACCTTGAATGGTACCGTCTTCCCCATAGGGGCCGTGCAAAACGGGAAAATAGATATCTGCGGTCTTTTCCGGTTTTGGAATCACTTGGGACCAGGATAAAAAGGAGTAAAAAGGGCCTTCTGTTAATTCGGATTGGGAGATGAGCGGGGAAGCCACGGGTTTCCAGCGGCTGTCCCTGTTTATATAAATGGACTGAATCCTGTATTTATCCTTATTCATATGACGGTAAACCGCGGCTGCCGACTGAAGAGACACGTCATGTTCTGCGGAACGTCCTCCGAAAATAAGAGTAACGCCAATCTTTTTTTTCATACTCTTTTCCTGGTTTTTGAGGCCGGTTTTATTCCGGATTACTCTGTGTTTACCAATATATTCTATATAAACCGGTTTTTTCTGTCTACTTTGCGAGCCGGTTTGCAGTCCGGGGCATCATTTTAGAATACAAATACTCCCGGAAAACCAGTTGCAGAAATCAGGTCTTTAATTTTGATGCGTAAGAAAGCGGTGAGAAGTAAACAGTATAAGAGCGTTATAATTTGCCGACAAAAAGTTTACTTGGATTAAATTTGACCCTTTTTTTGGCTGGAATGGGAATTATTTCTCCAGTTCGGGGATTGCGGCCTTTTCTTTTTTTTGTGTTTTTAACCTCAAAACTGCCGAAACCGGAAAAGGTGACTTTTTCTCCTTTCCGGAGAGCCGTTTTCATGCCGCCGATCAGCTGATTGAAAGCTTTTTCTGCTTGAGCCGCGGTTATCCCGGCGTCCTTGGACATTAAAGCAAGGGCTTCTTTCTTATTCAAAATTTTCCTCCTTCTTTAGACTCCATAACCCGATTGATTAAATGTTAGGAAAATGATTCATGGAAGTCAAGTAAAAGGTTATAAACAAGGAAAATCATTTTGAATATTGACACAAGGAATACGACAAAATATAATGGAGACAATCTTGAAAAAAATTCAGGCAAGAGGTGCACGAGTGAGCACAAAAAAATTAGGCAAAAAGGATATTATTTCGTCAAGTGGTGCCATTTTATGTATGATTTTGGCAACGGCGGCCTCTATTCCCCCGGGATTGCAGGCCCAGGAACACCAGATTGAAAAAGCCACGATTTATAAAGACATTTATCCCCTGATTACGGAAGCTGACCGGTACTGCTCGTTTTTCATTTGGAACGGAGATATGCCCGATTTGCACATCACCGGATCTGAGAGAGAATATGAGCGGGAGATGCTGTCCAATGGTGATGTGGTTTACCTTAATCAGGGCCGCTCGCATGGACTGGAAGCGGGTCAGGTCTTTATGGCCCTGCAGATGAGCAATGACCGGGGTTATGGTGAAGGTATGATGCAGGAGACGGTTCCCGGTTACGGCCGGTTAGCCTACCGGAGAGGGCGCGTCCGGATTCAAGCTTTGGGCGAAGATCAGGCTACGGCTGAAATCGAAAAGGCCTGCGGTAAGATCATGGTTGGAGATTATCTGATTCCCTTTCAGCCCAAAAAAACGGTGGAGGGCAAGGATCTGGGATATGACATTCCTCCCTTTGACATTCAGGAAGTTGGGGGCGAGATTGTATTTTTAGAAACGGAATTCAATCAAATCGGCAGCGGTCAGTGGGCTCTAATCAATTTGGGTGAACAAGATGGAGTTGACCGGGGAGATCAATTTATCATTTTCCGTCATGTCAATAAGCAGTCTCCGCCTAAAGTATTCGGGAATTCAGTGGTGATTGATGTTCAGGAAGAAACCGCTACTATCAAAATATTGTCTTGCCGGGATACGGTGGAAATAGGCGACCTGATTGTCCCGCATCCGGAAAAGTAAATCAAAAATCAAATATCATAAATCAAAAATAAACCAAGACCGGTAACGGATCACCTGCCGGGACCGGGTTTTGTGGTTGACAGAGCCGCTGTATTCTGGTAATTTAAATCCGGTTTCTTGTAAAAGAAAGAGCGGGCGTAGTTCAGCGGTAGAACGTCTGCTTGCCAAGCAGAAGGTCGAGGGTTCAAGTCCCTTCGCCCGCTCCAGTAAAAACCCCATGATGGTGAACCATCAGGCGCGGTACCCAAGTGGCTAAGGGAGGGGTCTGCAAAACCTCGATTCGTCGGTTCGAATCCGACCCGCGCCTCCATTCTTTCAGTTTCATGAGCATTCACTAGCCTGAACGATGCATAAAAAAATTGCCATGCTTATGCAATCTCTTTTTTATCTGCGATTAACATGGTCCGGCGGACCCGATGCCGCGGAGCAGACTGGAAAATATTGACAGTGGCGGATAAAAAAGATATATTTGAGAAAATTCATTAATGGAGGTTGGAATGCAATTAATTCCCCGCATAAAAGCAATCCTTTTAAATCCAAAAGAAGAATGGGCAAAGATAAAGGAAGAGCCGACCACAACCGCTGAGTTATTTACCGGATACGCAATGATTCTGGCCGCTATTCCAGCCTTGGCTCAGTTTATCGGCCGCGCCATCGTCGGGTATAATATTCCGTTTGTCGGATGGGTTCGTTCCGGAATCGGTTCCGCTTTGCTGTATTCCATCATTTACTATATTTTTATTCTAGCCGTTGTTTTTGTTTTGGGAATTCTTATCAACGCACTGGCCACAACTTTTGGTTCCGAGCAAAATGCCGCCAATGCCATGAAACTGGCTGTTTACAGCTTTACCCCTGCCTGGGTAGCCGGAATCCTTTATATCATTCCTCCTCTGTTGATGCTGACACTGCTGGCGTCATTGTACGGTCTGTATCTGCTCTATCTAGGCTTTAATCTTCCTATGATGAATACCCCCAAGGATAAAGTTATCCCTTATCTCGTAGTAACCATAATCATCTCCATCGTATTGATGGCCGTCATGGGAGTTATTCTGGGAGCGATTTTTACTGTAGGGGTCGGGTTCAGAGCATTTTAAAGACTTAGGTCTATTTATCCCAATTCTTGAAAAATCTTTTCCAAAGCCGCTTCCGGAGACGGGGCCTGTATGACCGGCCGGCCGATCACCAGGTAATCGGAACCCAAACTGACAGCTTCGGCCGGGGTCATGATCCGTTTCTGATCTTGTGCGTCGGCCCAAGCGGGGCGGATTCCCGGAGTCACTACTTTGAATCCGGGATTCACCTGTTCCCGGACCGCTGAAATCTCCTTGGGAGAACAGACGATTCCGTCCAGGCCGGCTTCTTGAGCCAGCGATGCCAAAATTAAAACCATTTCCAGGGGAGAGGCTTGTATTTTCATTTTTTTCAGGTCTTGTTCCTGCAAGCTGGTCAAAATAGTTACTCCCAGCAGCTGGGGACTGGCGTTGTCTCTTTTCGCGGCTTCGCTGTCGGCTTCGTCCTTGGCCCGGCGCATCATTTCCAGGCCTCCCACGGTGTGCAATGTCATCATGTCTACATCCAGCCCGACGGCGGCTTTGACCGCTCCCGCCACCGTATTGGGGATATCGTGAAGCTTGAGGTCCAGAAAAACCTGTTTCCCCAAGCCGGCTACCTCCTTGATCAATTCCGGGCCTTCAGCTGTGTAAAGCCGCAGCCCGATTTTAAACCGGCGGGCTCGCGGGAGCCGGCGGATCAGGTCCAGCGCTTCCGATTTGGTATCAACATCCAAGGCCAGGATGATTTTTTCTGCCGGTGCAGGTTTCATGTTGCATTCTCCTTACCGTGAAGATACATCTATGCTGCCGATAAGCGACTGCAGCGAAGTCTTTTTTTTCAGGCAGTACCGGCGGAGGTCCGCAATGATATCGGCAGTGGCGCGGGGATTTACGAAATTAGCTGTCCCGACTTGCACCGCGGATGCCCCGGTTATCATGAATTCCAAAACATCTTCGAAGCCGGCAATGCCGCCGATTCCAATAACCGGAATGGAAACACTGCGGACAGCCTGATACACCATTCTCAATGCAACCGGTTTGACAGCGGGGCCGCTCAATCCTCCCATAATATTTGCCAATTTGGGCCGCCGGGTGACCGGGTCGACAGCCATGGCGAGCAAGGTGTTGATCAAGGACAGCGCGTCGGATCCGGCTTCGGCGGCACTGACGGCAATATCTTCAATCCGGGTCACATTAGGGGACAGTTTAGTGATAACCGGCCGCCGTGAAACCGCTTTCACATTTTTTACGATCTTAAAGGTTATATCCGGGCTCAAAGCCGGACAGCTCCCGCCCTGCCGGACATTGGGACAGGAAATATTCAGTTCATAGGCGGCGATTCCATTATACTGGTTTAGATAGGCGGCGACTTCTGCATATTCGTCTTCATGTTCTCCGCAAATATTGATGATCACCGCGGTTTGGTAGGCCCCTAACTTTGGAAGGATGTAACGGCAAAAATGTTTCACCCCGATGCCCTGTAAGCCGATGGCATTGATCAATCCGCCGGTCGTTTCCACCAGCCGGGGCGGGGGATTGCCTTCCCGGGGCTTAAGGTACAGCCCCTTTACGATAAAACCTCCCAACTGATCGAGATCCATATAAGGAGAGAATTCCAGACCGTACCCGAAGGTTCCGCTGGCTCCGATGACCGGGTTTTTGAGGGTCAGGAAACCGAGGTCGACGGCTAGGGGATCATTCATCATCACTCCAAACCAACCGGCCGGCATCCACCACGGGTCCGTCTTGGCAAACTTTGCGCCATTCCGAACGGCCGTTTTTTTTCATCCGTTTGACGCAGCCCCAGCAAGCCCCAAATCCACAACCCATTATGGATTCCAGTGAGAGCTGGGCCGGTATCCGGAAATGCCGGGATAAGCGCGCGAGCGTTTCCAGCATGAGGTCGGGCCCGCAGCCGAATATGATGCCCGGTTTAATCTCTTCATCGCTGCAATGATTCTTGAGAAGGGAGGTCACTATTCCGGGAGTCCCAAAACTTCCGTCTTCGGTGGTACAGTATAAGGTTGGGGTCTCCCATGCGTCCTTAAGCGGCAGGCCTTCCCCGGAACGGGCCCCATAATAAATGCGATGAGGCCATCCTTTTGAACTCAGCTCCCGGGCAAGAAAAACAAGAGGCGCGATCCCGCGTCCGCCTCCGACCAGAGCAGCCGGCCCGGTTACTGCAGAGGGAATTTTAAATCCAACACCCAGGGGGCCCAGAATGTCCAAGGAGGCCCCCTTTTCTTTCCGGCTCAGAATAGTGGTTCCGGTTCCGGTGATTTGGAAAAACACGGCAATGCGGTCACCATCTCTGTCGTGCACGCATAAAGGCCTGCGAAGCAAGGGGTGCGGGCCTTCGGAAATACGAACCATCAGAAATTGGCCCGGGGAAGCCTTGGCTGCGATTTCGGGAGAATGAATGCGGAAGCGGATAAAATCATTCCATTGTGTTTTGTCCACTATTTTTGCGTGCGCATCAATTATCATCGCATCCTCGTTTCCGCCTTGACCAAAAATATCAGATTGCAATCCAGAGTGCAACAGAAATTAATAATCCTGAGGCAGGCGAAGCGGCATTCGGGTCCGGCGGAGGCGATATGGAAGATTTAGCCTTCCGAGTGCCGGGTTTGAGGGGACCCGGCGCAGCCGGGTGCCGAGCATGTCTGACCCCCGGA
>CAYRTV010000029.1:0-13533 GCA_964427225.1 uncultured Eubacteriales bacterium | reverse complement strand
AATTTATTCTGAAATCCTTGATTTCTTCCAAGTTAAGAAAAAACACTTCCTGCAGCGAAAACTTTGCATTATCAGACAATCTATAATCGACATTATTGGTTATTATGGATGAGGCAAATGAAGCTTTAATTGTATTTTCCCACGTATTCTTACCGCTGACTGAACTAATAGAAAACCGCTGCGTATTTTTTTCATTGTTCCATCCAAAAGACATTTCAGAAGAAAAACTGATCTTCTTTTTTTGAATCCAGGGCGCACCGCCGCCCAATGATAAGCCCAGCCTGTAATTATATCCAGCCAGCCGGTTTCTTTCGTAACGGAAAAATGACAACAAATACGCTTTTTTTCCAATCTTACGGTCATACTTTAAATGGGAATAATAAACTTCAGATTTTTTTTCGCCGTTGGATTCGGCGTTAATGAACCGCCCTTTTAGTTCCAAAATATTGGATTCATACATTTTCAGGGTCTGATTCGTGTCAAAGCTGAAAGAAAAATTCCGGTTATTGCCGTGTGTCAACATCAGGGAAAGACTGGTTTGAGAATTATACTCCAGGGGTTTTTTCTTTTCTTCTTCCCCACTCGTTTCATCCTGACTGTAACCGGGGGATACATTCAGCATCAAACATGAAAAAAAAAGCAGAAGAAATATGAAAAACCTTTTCTTCATCGGTCGCTGGTATTAAGTGGGGCAGGAATCCTTGCCCTTGTCTTTCCCTTCTTTTTTGTTCTCCCAAACATGCATACATTCGGTATTGCAGAAGTAATGCACATATTCTTCTCCTTCTGCATGCACAGCCGCACTCTTAGGGATCTCTTTTTTACATACATGACAGGCAATTTTTTCTTCGTTCATGATTATCTCCGTTTCAATCTTTATAACACTTGAAAAAGAATAATACAAGCCGGGCCAATCCGCTGCCTTTTCCATCTTGACATGCTGTCTCCCTGGTCATAAAATAATGCAAAATGAAAAAGTTAAGAGTCAAAACGGTGATCTTGTTTTTGCTTTCCGGCGCTGCGCTTGCCGCAGGTCTGCTTTCAGGTGAATTCCGTGCGGTTTGGGAGAAAGCGGTCCGGGTGTGCCTAAGCTGCATTGGAATCGGTTAAGCATGAAATTACTCACCAAAAGGCGCTGGTATCAATCCATCGCCGCCTTGGTTTTTAATCTTCAAATTCCCTTGTTTTTTAAGGGCCTTATTTATCAGGGTTCTGCAAAAGGTGTTTGCGTGCCGGTTTTGAATTGTTATTCCTGCCCCGCGGCCATGGGCGCATGCCCGGTCGGGGCCTTGCAGAATTCCTTGGCTAATTTACGCGCTAATGTTTCCCTGGCTCGCTATCATTTGGGACTGTATGTGATCGGCTCTATTGCGCTGGCCGGTTCTCTGGTCGGCCGAATCCCTTGCGGCTGGCTGTGTCCGTTCGGCTGGCTGCAGGAACTTCTGTATAAAGTCCCTTTTCCAAAAATTAAAATTCCTTATTTATTAACCTACCTCCGCTATCTTATTTTGGCGGTTTTCGTTATTGGGATGCCGCTGCTGGTGCTGGATGTGGCCGGTTACGGCCAAACCTGGTTTTGTAAATTGATTTGCCCGGCCGGCACCTTGGAAGCAGGGGTTCCGCTGGTGGCTGCCAGTGCGGCACTGCGTCATCAATTAGGCTGGCTGTTTACCTGGAAAATGGGACTGCTGGTCCTGTTTCTGCTGTGGATGATGGCTTCCATGCGGCCTTTCTGCCGAACCGTCTGTCCTCTGGGAACCATGCTTGGATTCTTCAACAGTTCCAGCTTTTTCCAAATGAAGGTCCATGATGAGCGCTGTACCCGATGCGGAGTGTGTACCGCAGAGTGTCCGGTCGATATTGAGCCTATGAAAAACCCAAATCATTCGCAGTGCATCCGCTGCCTGCATTGCTCCAGTGCCTGTCCTTACGGGGCCATTTCCCATTCTTTCTCCAAGCCGCCTCCGCAGCTATCCGAGGAAAATGCCGCCTGATGGTATGTTTTTTTCAGATTGGTTCGTAAGTAAAATTTCCGCCTTTCTTCATAATACGGCCGAAGAAATGACTTGGGTCATGATTAAAAGCGGCAATCCACCCTTTTGCGGCAGCTTGTTCCAGAAATATTTCCTTACTCTCAAATGTTTCCACTGGATAAAGGTCATAGCTCATAATATAAGGCAAGTGAACGTGAAAGCCGGTAGGAATAAGATCCCCTAAAAAATACAGCGCGTCTCCTTCTGATTGAGCTTTAACAATCTGATGTCCGGTAGTATGCCCCGCTGCGGGAAGAACCGTAATTCCGGGAAGGATTTCCTCTTTCCCGTCCACAAGGTGCAGCTGCTTTGCCGCTGCCAGGGGAGAATATAAATGCTCGATATAACTGGGTTTGTCCCGCCCATGCGGGTTGTTTGCATTGTCCCATTCATTTTTTTGGATGACATAGGCCGCATTGGGAAAGGCCGGTTGGTATTCTCCCTGGTTATTTCTGACCGTATTCCCGCCGCAATGATCAAAATGAAGATGGGTATTTATCACAAAATCAATATCCTCCGGCGTGATATTCTGTTTTTTCAATTCGCCCACTAGGCCCGGGGACCTTTGCGGTGAGTAGAACCTGGCGTATTTATCAGGAAGGTTGTTGCCGATTCCGGTATCCACGAGAACGTTTTTCTCTCTTGCCCTGATCAAGATAGAATTCAGACCAAGTTTAATCCGGTTGGATTCATCCGCCGGGATTAACTTTTCCCATATAGTTTTCGGCACCACACCAAACATGGCGCCGCCGTCTAAGGAAAAAAATCCATCGCGCAGACCGGTTATTTGAAAAGAGCCGAGGGTGATATGGCGGGAACTCATTGCAGCAGCTGATCAAGGTTAAGAATCATGTTTTCGCGTGAATACCCGGCCAGTTCTATCTCGCTGGTATCCATGCGAATGGCATCCTCCGGGCATGCTTCCACGCAAAACCCGCAAAAACAGCACCGGGTTAAATCAATAATAAAAGTCTTGGGATATTTTTGTATTTCCGGATCATCGTATTCATCCGCTTCAATATAAATGCATTCCGACGGGCATACCGTAGCACAAAGCATACAGGCGACACATCTTGGCTTTCCGTTTTCCCGTTTTAATATTCTATGCAGGCTGCGGTGGCGGGAGGCGATTTCCTGCCGTTCTTCGGGATACTGGGTTGTAACCGCCCCTTTGCGTTTGGTTTTTATGCCGAACAGATTCAAGGTGTGGTACCACATATTCACGATGAAATGACGGGTGGTGATCAAACCGCCGCGAATGATTTCAATAAAATAACCAAATAATCTCATTGTTTCACAATATACTCATTAATACGGCCGTTGCCAAGATATTAAATATACTTAAAGGTATCATAAATTTCCATCCGAAATCCATGAGCTGGTCATAACGGAAACGGGGATACGTCCAGCGGATGAGGATCTGCAGCCAGCAAAAGAAAAATACTTTGAGATTAAAGATCAGAACCTGCAGCACCACCACGACCCCATGCGGCAGGGACCAGGTCCCTCCCCAGGGAAAGAGAAAGCCGTCTTCGTACAGCCAGGGCACATGATATCCACCGAAAAAAAGAGTCGTGAGCAGGCACGAAATGATCAGGAGTTTCATGAAATCGGTGAACATATAGAGTCCCCATTTCATACCCCCGTATTCGGTGAAGAATCCTACAATTTCGGATTCTCCTTCCGGGAGATCAAAAGGAACCCTTTCAGATTCGGCAATAGCGGCGATCAGGAAAATAACAAAACCCAGCGGCTGAATGAATAGACCCCATTTAGGCAGCCATCCGAACAATAAGTCACCCTGGAAGTAGACGATTTCTGAAAATTTCAATGACGGAAAAACCATAATCAACCCGATCAAGGATAATCCGAACGCCACTTCATACGAAATCATTTGAGCTGATCCCCGGATAGCACCCAGTAAAGTCCAGCGGTTATTGGAAGCCCATCCGCTCAGAATCACACCATATATGCTCATGGAAAGCAGAGCAAAAACAAACAGCACCCCCACGTTCAAATCCAGCACCTGCAGGTCTATCTTTCTGCCGCCGATCTGAAGCCAGCTTCCGAAAGGAATCGTGCTGATGGTAAGGGCCACAAACACAAATGAAATAAAGGGAGCCAAATTATGCAGAAATTTACGGGAAAATGTTGGAGTGAAATCTTCCTTGAACATCATTTTGATGGCATCGGCGAACGGCTGGAACAAACCAATGACGCGGAATCCCAGGATATACGCCCGATTAGCGCCGATCCGGTCCTGCATGACCGCACTTTCCTTCCTTTCAGCCCAGGTTAAATAGAGAGTCAGCAGCAAAAACCACACTAAAGCAAACGCCATCTTGACAAAAGTAATCAATGCATCAATCACGTTATATCCTGAAAAAATGAAATTTCCTTTTTCATATTCATAAAAATGTCCCGGGGAGAGTGAATCCGGGCGTAAAAAGAAAAATCCGCCCCCAATTCTCTACCCAGTAATTTGAGCCATTCCCATTCCGCCCGTGCCTCTCCTTGCGGTTCCAATGCCTGCAGGAAAGGCTGCACCGCCCCGTCCACATTGGTTAAAGATCCCATTTTCTCGGCAATCGTCGCCGTCGGGAAAACAAGCTGCATCTTTTCTCGCAACTCGCTTTCACGAGGGGTGAAAAGCACTTGCATGCCTTTATCATCCGGCATGGATGCCAGCATTTGATCCAGCTCGGCGACAGGGAAGGGGGATTCGAAAATCACCAGCAATTCCGCACCTTTCCAGTCCATATCCCCTGCGGCCAAGGTCTCGAATCCCAGTTCCCGGGCCCCTTTGCGGTTTGGAACCCGTTCCGCTGTCAACAGCATATTGTCGCCCCGGTCATCGGGAGGATCAACCAGGTGAATCTTCTCGACTCCCAGCTCTTGTTTAAATATGCGGTGAATGAGATACAATTCTTCATTGGATAAATACGAATTCATCAATACGGTGATGCGGCTGGTTTTTTTCTTATGGACAAGACGTTTGATTTCCTCCGTGAACCGGGAAAAAACAGCTGAGGTATTTTCCTCGCGGCCATTCGAACATATATCCGTCATGCGGTCCTGATCGATGTATCCATATCCGTAGCGTCCTTTATCGCAAATCCAGTATTGATTGACCTTGAGATTTTCTCTTGCCCGTACCCGGTAAACCCGCTTAGGAACCTCAAACCGGCTGAATCCGGGATGATAATCAATGAATATATTGCAGCCGCGAGAACATAAGGGACATACCGATGGAGCGCTTTCCAGAAACCAGGTGCGCGATTTAAAGCGGAAATCCAAGTCTGTTATCGCACCGACCGGGCAGATTTCAGCCAGATTTCCGGAATAATTATTATCCATTTTCATATCAGGAAACAGGCTGATTTCAGCATTTAATCCACGCTGGAAAACTCCCAGTTCACCGCCTCCCGTAACATTCTTAAGAAATCTTACACACCGGGTGCACAAAACACAGCGCTCCCGGTCAAGCAGCAAATGCCCGCCTAATGGAACTTTTTTATCTTTCCGGATTCTCTCTTCGGAATAGCGGCTGTCGAATAAGCCGTGCTGTTCATAATAATCCTGCAGTTTACAGTCCCCGGCCTGTTCGCAAACCGGGCAATCCGGCGGGTGTTCCGCCAATAAAAACTCCAACACCCCTTTTCGGGCTTCGCAGACATCACCGGTCTGCGTATACACTTTCATGCCTTCCCGGACCGGAGTGGCACATGCCAATTCTAATTTGGGAGCACCCTCGATTTCCACCAGGCACATGCGGCAGCTTCCTTCTGGCGAAAAAGCGGGGTGGTAACACAGATGCGGAATCTCGATCCCGGCTTTTTTGGCGGCATCCAGCACCGTTGCCCCGGATTCAACTTCGACCGGGCAGTCATTGATAAATAATTTGACCATAAGGATTTATTGCTCCTGTTCCGCTATATTCTTCTCCAGTTCCCCGCGAAATTTTCTAACAATCGCCAGAATAGGCATCGCCGCTGCATCTCCCAGGGGACACAGCGTCTTTTTTAAAATCAACGACGCCAGCCGTTCAATTTCATCTATATCTTCGGTTTTCCCTCCCCCCCGAAGCATACGCTGAACCATTTTATTAATCCAGGCGGTCCCAATCCTGCAGGGGGTGCATTGGCCGCAGGATTCGTGTGCATAAAATTTGACAACCTTCGCCAAAACCTGCAGCATCGGCGTGGTTTCATCGATCACAATCACACCGCCCGATCCCAGCATTGAACCGGCCGCCACCATGGTGTCGCTGTCCAGAGAAATATCAATTTCATCCTCATTTAACACCGGGGCAGACATCCCTCCCGGTATAACAGCCTTGAGTTTCCGGCCGCCCTGAATGCCGCCGGCATGCTTAAAGATCAAGTCTTTTAAATTGGTTCCGACCGGCAGTTCATAGATACCAGGCTTGTTGACAACGCCGCTGATTCCGAAAATGCGGGTTCCGCCGTCTTTTTCAACCCCAAGTTTATGAAACCAGTCCCCCCCCTTGAGTATAATATGGGGAATATTAGACAAAGTTTCCACATTATTAATAACGGTGGGACAGTCGAACAGGCCTTTAACAGCGGGAAAAGGCGGCTTAACCCGGGGCCGGCCCAGCTTGCCTTCCAGTGATTCCAGCAAGGCGGTTTCTTCCCCGCAGATATAAGCCCCGGCTCCCCTGTGCACAGTGACTGATAAATCAAATTCTGTGTTTAAAATTTTATTACCCAGATAACCGTTTTTTTCCGCTTCAGAAAGAGCCTGCTCCAGCCGGCGGGCCGTATTTTCATATTCGCCCCGGATATATATAAACGCTTGATTGATGCCGACACAATAGCTGGTGATGATGATGCCTTCAATCAGCATATGCGGGTTATGGGTCATGATATAGCGGTCTTTTATCGTCCCCGGCTCGCCTTCATCCGCATTGACGCACAAATATTTCGGTTTGTCCACGTTTTTAGGAACAAATCCCCATTTGACGCCGGCTGGAAAGCCGGCCCCTCCCCTTCCCCGGAGATGGGCAGCCTTGACTTCATTTAAAATATCTTCCGGTGTCATATTCTTTAAGGCTTTTTTAACAGCTTCATAGCCGCCGTTTTTTTCGTACATCTCTATTTGGAAAATGTTTTTCAGGTCAAAAAGCGCGGTCAATACTTTTTCACTCACTTTATTTTAAATCCTTAAGAATCTTGTCGATTTTTTTGGGATCCAGGTTTCCATAAGAATCATCGTTGATCATCATGCAGGGTGCCTGTTCGCAGGCCCCCAGACATTCAACCAGAGACAGGGAAAACTTGCCGTCCTCCGTTGTCTCACCAGGCTTTATATTCAATTTGCTTTGAATATAATCCAGAATATTGTTTCCCCCGTCCAGGAAACAGCTTAAATTGGAACAAACCTGAATATGATGCCGTCCTGTTTGCTTATTGTGGAGCATCGAATAAAATGTCACAACTTCCTTGACGCGGACCGGCGGCACCCCAAGCAGGTCCGCCACCATCTGCTCATCGCCTGGCGTAATGCGGCCGACCTCCCCCTGCACCGCATGCAGGACCGGAAGCATGGCCGCTTCTTTGCGGGGATACCGCTGGATAATCCGGTCAATATCCTTTCTGGTTTTTTCTGATATGCGGCCGCTCATCGGTCGAGTTCTCCCCCGATCATATTTAACGATCCGAAGGTTGGAATAATATCAGCAATGTAGTGCCCCAAAATCATGTCCTCCAGCGCGGATACAATATGGAAACAAGGCCCGCGGAGATGCAGGCGATAGGGCCGGTCGCTGCCGTCAGAGACAATATAGAATCCCAATTCCCCGCTGCCGCCTTCCACAGCGAAATAGACTTCGCCCTTTGGAGGCCGAATGCCATGCCCCTTCATGAAAAATTTAAAATGATTGATCAACCCTTCAATATTTGTATATGTATCCTCTTTAGGAGGAATGACAAACTTTTTGCTGCGGGTCAGAATGTGTGAATATTTTTCCTTTTCCGATCCTTCCAAATTCGGGGACAAAACGATCCGGCCTTCCACTTTTTTCGACCTGGAAATTTCAATGGCTTCGGCCGGAGTCAATTCAGGATGCAAGACCGGTGCGGGAGGTGAATCCGGAATTTTCGCGACGGCCTGCTCAACAATCCGCAGGCTCTGCTCCATTTCTTTCATCCTCACCATATACCGGTCGAAATTATCCCCTTTTTCTCCCAATGGAATTTCAAAATCCAGTTCATCATATACCAGATATGGATGAGCTTTGCGCACATCATAATAAACATTGGACGCTCTCAGGCAGGGCCCCGTGAATCCGCAACTTACAGCGGTTTCCGGGTCCACCACAGCAACGTCCCGGGTCCTGTCGATCCAGATCTTGTTTTTATCGAGCAATCCCTTTACATCCCGCAAAACCTCCCGGGTGATCCGGATACACTGCTTCACCTGCTCGGGAAAATCAGGATGCAGATCGGCCCTGACTCCTCCGATCCGAATATAAGATGTCGTCATTCTGGCCCCGGCGGTTCGTTCAATCACATTCCATATTTCTTCTCTGGCCTTAATATAATAGAGAAAGACCGTAAAGGCCCCGCACTCCATGGTCATGGCCGCCAAGGCGGTCAAGTGATCGCTTACCCGGGACAACTCACTCATAATCACGCGGATGTACTGGGCTCTTGCGGGAGCTTCGATCCCCAGTAATTTCTCCACAGTCATAACATACCCGACATTATTGATAAGCGGAGAAACATAATTCAGGCGGTCGGTGTATGGAAGCAGGTTAAAATAAGTTTTGTTTTCACAGGTCTTCTCAAATCCGCGATGGAGATAACCCACTTCCAGTTCGGAATTCAAAACCAGTTCATTTTCCAGCTCCAGCATAATACGGATAGTTCCGTGCATAGCGGGATGGGACGGGCCCATATTGAGGAGCAGGCTGCCTTCTTTGGCGTTTTTTTGAAGACGTGTCGTCATTTTACTTTTTCAAAGGGATTTTAGGCTGCCGCTTACGTAAAGGATAATCTTTCCGCAGCGGATAACCCTCAAAGCCGTCATACATAAACAATCGTTTCAGATAGGGATGTCCGTTGAACCGGATGCCGAACATATCAAAGACTTCCCTTTCCAGCCAATTGGCGTTTTTCCATAAGCCGGTCAATGAATCAATAACCGGGTTCTCTTCATCAACGCCGCACTTCAATCTCAATCTTTCATTCTTTGAGAGAGAAAAAAGATGATAAACCATTTCAAACCTTGGCTTCCTGCCTACAAAATCAACACAGGTTAAATCCAGCAGCATTTTGTAATCCTGGAGTTCAGCTTGCAGAAAAGTCATCAGGGCGATTAAATTCTGTTTGCCAAAGCGGATGACGGCCATGCCTAAATCCTGCTGAATACTCAGATCCATATCCGGAAATTTTTTCTTCAGGATTTGATCTATTTTTTGCTTTTCCATCGCCAATCCTGTTTTTGGTTCTGGATTTTATTCTGCAGTTTGACTATAGCATCCAAAACCGTTTCCGGCCGGGGAGGACACCCGGGAATATAGACATCCACGGGAATAATTTTATCGATTCCCTGCAGCACGGCATAATTATCATAAATCCCGCCGCTGACCGCACAAGCTCCAAATGCGATCACCCATTTCGGTTCACACATCTGTTCATACACGGTTTTTAAAACGGGGGCTTCTTTATGGGAAATGGTCCCGACCACGAACAATAAATCAGCCTGGCGGGGAGAAAAAGTCGTCATCCCCACACCGAACCGGTCAAAATCCCAATGGGCACAGGCAGCAGACATGTATTCCATGCCGCAGCAGGCGGTGATAAACGGGTAGTGAAAAAGCGAAAATTTTCTTCCCCATCCTAAAACATAATTAATGCTGGTGGCAATGATGTTTCCCTTGCCGGTCTTCTTCACCATGGCTTTTTCATCTATCTCTCCCACCGGAATGCTCCTTTCTTCCAGGCATAAGCAAATCCTGCGGCCAGAATAATGATGTAAGCGGCCATGGAAATAACGGCCGGCCCGCCTAAACTTTTAAACACTAAAGCCCAGGGAAAGAAAAAAACCACTTCAATATCGAACAGCAGAAAAAGAAAAGCAACTAAATAAAACTGAATGGAAATGGGATAAATGCGGTCCTGCAGGTACGGGCTTCCGCACTCAAAAGGGGTATCTTTGACGGGATGGGTTTTTTTGGGTCCGGTGATTTTATTAACAAAAATGAGAATAGTGCCCAAAACTCCAACGAGGATGAACACAATCACAACATCAATCATGAGATTGGGAAAATTTTATAAAATTCTTTTCAAATATGCAAACTTTTTTTATGGCATGAATAAAATAATTTTTTGCGGCGGCAATCGATTTCGTATCAACTCCGGTCTCTCATTGACAACTATCGGGGAAGTCGTGATAATAACGGGTTATGAAAATATTAATCATTAAAAGAACTCTTATATATCTTATTGCCTTGTCCATCCTGGTCCTGGCAGCGGTAAGCTGCGGTTTATTCTCAAGCCGCGAGTTAAAAGTCGAGGAGAAGGGTTTAATCCGTCTGCTGGATGAATTCGATCAAAAAAACATGCTCCAGTCTCCTTTTGAAGGATTGATCGAACACTTCCCTCCCGTTGACGAACAATTTTCAGCAAACGACGCCGTCATGATCAGGGAATTATCCACCAGCCGCGAAAAAGTCTGGGCTGTGACCACATCCAGATCTATTTTAGGCAAAGACGAATCCCGCAAGCCGGATGAGATGGAGATTCGACTGGATGGAAACAAAGTTGATTATCTGAGCCAGGCCGAATCAGGCAATATAAACTGGCAATGGGTCAAAACCGGGCGTGAAATCGATATCCGGTTTGACCAGGAATACAACCGCGGATTAAATTGCTTGGTCCTGGATGAGGATGAATCATTTGTTTTCGATGCCTTTCTGCCGGATGCTCCGGCCGTCGTTGAAGTCCGCGCCCGAAGGAATTGGCATCCGCTTAATTTAAGTGTCAGCCTGGACGGGAAGAAGCAGGCTGCCCTGCCGGTCAGCCGCATGATGACCAATTTTCAGGTGCAGATTCAAGTCGGTCCGGGAACACATTCCATATCACTCCATCCGGAGATCACGCAGCAAATTCCTGAACAGCGTCCTACGCCCCCCCGGATACTGATATACTGGGTCAAAGTCATCACTGAAAATGATGTGGTTTTGTTTTTTGTTCCTCAATCAAAACAGGCGGACTTCAGAAACAATCTCATTCGGGCCCGCTACTACAGCGAGTTGGATGATAAAAAGCAAATGAACCCCTTTGCTTATCTTTACCGTATAAAACACGATTTCAACCTGGATTCCCATTCGCAGCCTGAAAACCCGGAAAAAGTGAAAAAGCAAATCATCCTGGAAAATCTTGCTCTGGATGTCATGATGGCACCGCCGAGAAGCCATTATGAATTTCAGGTTCAAATTCCTGAAAATGGACAGCTTGAATTCGGGACCGGCATTTTCAGCTACCGGGAAGATTCCCAGCAAAAGAGAGTTCGCTTTCTCATTAATGCCGAACACAATGGACAGTCGGAAGCATTATTCCAAAAGGAAATCCGGCTGGAAGACCGCCTGCTGCGGGAACAGCTCGAGTTTCAAGCCATCGATCTCAGCCGTTACGCCGGCCAATCCATCCGTTTATCTCTGATTACGCAGCCTCGGGAAGACAGTGTGGCCCAACCGGACAATCCCGCCTTTTCATTTTGGATCAATCCCGTCATATACCGTCCGGAACCGGCGGGGCAGAAAATTATTTTGATCTCTTTGGACACCCTGCGGGCCGATCATCTCGGGGCTTACGGATATCACCGGAACACCAGCCCTTTTATGGACCAGCTGGCGAAAGACAGTATTTTGTTCGAAAATGCCTATGCCCACAGCCCCTGGACGCTGCCCTCGCACATGTCCTTGCTTTTTTCGTTAAATCCCGCCAGTCATCAAGTCTATTTTAATGACCAGAAAATTGACAGCTCTACTCCCTCTCTTGCCTCTTATTTAAAAGAAAAGGGGTACCTCACCCGGGCTATAACCGGAGGCGGGTATGTCAGCAGTATTTTTGGATTTTCCAAGGGTTTTGACTGGTATGAGGAGCCCATTGGAGGCCAACGCGCTGCTCTCAGAGATGATGAGGCCGACTCTCTCTTTCAAAAAGCGTCCTCATGGCTGCGGATGAATAAAAATAAAAAATTCTTTTTATTTCTGCATACTTTTCAAACCCATGGACCTTACCGCTGCCCCTCACCTTGGAATGAGGAATTTCTGACGCCTGACGCGGAATGGGATGAACTGGCATTGCGCAACTTCCTTGACAGCCGCGGTGATGATTATACCTTCACTGACAAGCAAATACAAAATATCATCGATTTATACGACGGAGAAATCAAATATACGGATGAAGTTCTCATTAAGCCCCTGATTGAACAATTAAAAGAGATGGGTATTTACGATGATACTCTCTTGATCATTACTTCAGACCACGGTGAAGAATTCCAGGATCACGGCGGATGGCTGCACGGCAGGACACTCTATAATGAATTGATTAGAGTTCCCTTGATCATGAAATTACCGGAATCACGGTATAAGGGAACCCGGATTGCCCCCATTGTCCGCTTGATCGATATCATGCCTACGGTTCTGGATACGGCCGGAGCTGATTATGACGGCATTGAAGGGAAAACTCTGTTGACCCTGCTCTCCCGGCAGGAAAATCAGGACAGGATTTTTATAAGCGATTTGGCGCATAAAAACACTCCTGTTCCCTGCCCTGCGCTGACCTCGACTAACCGGGGCCGGATGAAGTTCATCATCGACCGCTCTGCCGAGGGAGTCAAATCCATTGAAACGTATGATCTGGTTGCTGATCCCGAAGAAAAGAACAATATTTTCGAGGAAGTCCGAGTTATGCGGGATGAAGTAGTCAAATTTCTTACCGAATATTACGAAGAAAAACAAAAACAAGCCCGCTCCATCGAAAAGATTCAGATGGGTAAAGAACTGGAGGAAAAACTTAAGGCCCTCGGTTATTTGCGATAATGACAACATTGGCTTCTTTAAAAATGCCGGCCGTCCTGCTGAGTATTCTTTCTCTGCTTCTTTCCTGCAGCGGTCCTCCGCCGGATACCAATGTGATAGTCATTACCCTGGACACCATGCGGGCGGATCATCTCGGAGCTTTGAATCCCGCTGCCCCGGCCGCCACCCCGAATCTGGATTTCCTGACTCAGAAAGGAAGACTGTATAAAAATGCCTATTCACCTATTGCCATCACTTTACCGGCCCATGCCGCCCTTTTTTATTCCCGCTTACCCCATGATTTAAATCTTTACAACAATGGGCAAATATTTAATCCTATGCCGGACTGGAGATCACTTGCTCAGATATTTCAAGATAAAGGTTTCCGGACCGCTGCTTTTGTTTCGCTGGGAGTTCTGGCTTCCCGGTTTGGATTAAACCAGGGAT
>CAYRTV010000028.1:0-14297 GCA_964427225.1 uncultured Eubacteriales bacterium | reverse complement strand
GGGGAAAAAAGCCAGGAATTTCTCATCTTCCGCTTCTTTATCACTTACAGCTAACCGGGCCATCAATACAAATCCGGCCCTTTTGACAAATTCCTCTTCCCGAAAACTCCAGGCCTCAGCTTTTTCCCAGGCAGAAGGGACTTTTTCAAACAGATTCATGCAGCATTGGTCGCACACTTCCCACGAATCGAAGTCCCTGGCCCAAGTTTCCATTTGGCCGTCGCTCAATTGGCCGGGAATGTCTATCATGCAAGCGAGGATTCTGGTTTCACGGCTGTTATGGTCCCATAGTTTTAGGGCCAGTTCATGGTTATGGCCGATTTCCCGAGCCATCCGGCGCAGTTCCGGAATTTTAATGCCGTACACGGATTTGGCTGTAATTCCGACTTTAGCCATCCCTTTTACAGCCTCAGGGGCGGCCATAGATTCAAGCCGGGTAATAATAAAGTCAGCTGCCTGGCTCATATGAAATCACTCTATATTGATACATTCCCGGGGATGACATTTGGCTGCTGCCGCAGGCATTAAGATGACACCGCATGGAATTTTTTGCTTTATTTAAACTTCCGGGGCGCCCTTACTGCGGCCCATCCAGGATAAATCGTCAAGCTCTCCATAGTGTTCTTTGAAATAACGGTAATACAGCAGTTCTTCTTTGGAATTGAGAACCCAGCCGTTTGAGAGCTGTCTTTCCCGCTCAAAGTCCTTATCAGACACATTCATATCCGCATACTCGGCTATTTTATCGACAACGCCGGCGCCTTGCCAGAATTTGGCTTTATCTCTATTCAGCACACTTTCGGGAAGCTCTCCATCCATTGACCGGCGCAGAATCCATTTTTCCGTTTTTCCGTACATTTTATATTCAACCGGGATCTGGAGCGCATAATCGACCACTCCCGAATCTAAAAATCCGACATGGGCAATCGTCCCATGAGCGGAAGCACTGCGGTCAACCCTTTGAAGAGCGGTATTGTGCAGACGGCCTGTGATATCCACCAGTTCATCAGCCAGTTCATCTTGATTCAGCCCTTTTAGATAGGAGTATCCGGCAAAAAGTTCATCTCCGCCTTCACCGGAAAAAACAGCATCGGAATACTCCCCCGCTTTCTTGGCTACCGCAAAATTCATTATGCTGGATCGGACCAGCAGAGCGTCAAAAGACTCCAAATAGTAAATGACTTCAGGCAGCAGCTTAAGCAGGTCATCGAAATCAAGAATGACCTCATGGTGATTGGATCCGATATAATCCGCGACTATCCGGGCGAACTTAATATCAGGTGCCCCTTCCGTGCCCGCTGCAAAAGTATGTAAATCATCCACATGCTTTTTTGCTAATGCCGCCATGGTGCTTGAGTCCAATCCGCCGGAAAGCCAGGACCCGATTTTTCCGCCCATCTCTATCCTTTTCATAACGGAATCCATCAATTTTTGTTTTAATTCTTTGGCGATCGTCTCCGGATTGCTATCCAGCGGTTCTTTTTTATTCAAAGAGAAATACTCTTTGGATTCTTCCCCGTCAAACTCAGTTCCGGGTTCAACCTGCTTGATATCGCTGCACATATCAAGCAGTGCTTTAACTTCGGAGGCAAAGCACAGCGCATTTTCCGCATTATATCCATAGTATAAGGGGGCGACACCTAAAGGATCGCGCTTTAAAATAACATTTCCGTTTTCAACCCGGACCAGTGCCTGGTGTCCATCCTCTGCATCATCGCGCACTGCTACCATTTTTTTATTCACGGTCAAGCTGTCGGATTGAATTTTTGAAAAATTTGTCCCGATAGTGATTCCGTTTACGTCTTTTATTTCGATGCTCTCACCGCCGCGGTGAGACAATTTTTCCAACATTCTTTTGACCAGATTGTTTTGTTTCGGCAAGCAAATACCTGCAATTGCAGCCATTTTATTATCTCCTGTCTTATTTTCCGGTGATTGGAAAAGCTCTGCGACTGTTTTGATTCCGGCCTCAATTATTCTCCTCCATTTGTAAAATGAGCCATTCCAAAAACCAATATTCGCGGCCGGAAAACGCCATAGGAGGGCGGGACACAATGTCCTCGTTTCTCTATCCTGTTTTATTACAGGACTTTAATTGCTTTTTATAGTAACATCTGAGCTCATCTTTGTCAAATGTCCATGACTTATTCATAAAAATTGCGAATGACGGATGATTAAGTTTGTGTTTTTGCTGACATTTTATTAAAATCTTGCCGAGGACCTGTGAATAACACAAAAAGACTGCTTGACATTATCAACAAATTCCCTGGCCGGAAGATCACTGTGTGGGGTGATTTCATTCTGGATGAATACCTGTTTGGATTCACCCGCCGCATATCCCGGGAAGCTCCGGTTCTTATTCTTTCCTACCAGGAAAGCCGTTTTGCCCTCGGCGGTGCCGGGAACTCTCTTCTTAACCTTCAAGCTCTGGGGGCATCTCCTCAGCCTGTTGGTGTAGCCGGAGAAGATGAAGCCGGTGATAAAGTGCGGGAATTGATGAAGGAAAAAAATATTCCGGCCCACACCTTATACGCGGAACCGGGATTCCAAACCCCCACTAAGATCCGCATTCTCGCCGGAGAGCAGGGCACCCGGAAACAGCAAATTCTTCGCATAGATAAAGAAAAAAAAGTCCCCGCAAATTCAGAACTCAAATCTCGTTTATTCCGGGCATTAAAGGAAGCAGCGGAAGAAACCGAAGCCTTGATTATTTCCGATTATAATTATATGGCAGTCCGGGAAGATATTTACCGGGATATCCATCCGGTTTTCCAATCAAAGCGGATTCCAATAAGCCTCGATTCCCGTTTTCGGCTGCTGCGCTTTCCCTGGGCCACGGTCTGCACCCCCAATGAGCCGGAAGCAGCCGCTGCTTTGCATCTCGATCGTATCGGAACCGGCTCTGAAATGGAAACCGCCGGTTCACGTCTGCTGAAAAAAACGGAAGCGAATGCCGTCGTCCTTACCCGGGGCTGCCAGGGTATGATGCTGTTTGAAAAAAACAGGTCCCCCGTCCACATTCCCATATTTGGTTCTACGGATATTGTCGATGTAACCGGAGCCGGCGACACCGTGATCAGTGTTTTCACCCTGGCTCTGACTTCCGGCGCGGATTTCAGAGAGGCCGCCTGGCTGGCAAATTATGCCGGGGGCCTGGCCGTGATGAAAAAGGGCACGGCCGTCATTTCCATCCATGAACTCAAGGAGGCCGTCTCATCTCAAGCCTGAACAAAACTTTTAACTTATCCAAGCTCCGTTCACGTTTGGAAAGAGAAAAGTGCAAGAGCCGTACAATTGTCCTCGCCAACGGGTGTTTTGATTTAATTCATGTGGGACACATTCGATATCTTAAAGCAGCCCGGGCTTGCGGAGACATTCTGGTAGTCGCTCTCAATAGCGACAGGTCCGTCCAGCGGCTCAAAGGTCCCGGCCGGCCGCTGCTGGAAGAGAAAGAGCGGGCGCTGATTTTATCCGCAATGGAAATGGTGGATTATATCACAATCTTTAACGAAGACACCGTTAACAGCGTCCTCCTGGCTCTCAAACCCCATATTCACGCCAAAGGTTCCGATTATACCGTAGACACTGTTCCGGAAAGGGAAACTGTGCGAAGCTACGGAGGTCAAACCGTGATTGTGGGCGGCGACAAAGTCCGGTCCACCTCAGAGATTGTTCAAAGTCTTTCCGGATAAAAAAATGACGGACCAAAACCGGAAACACCGACGCTTTCTCATCATCCGTTTAAGCTCCCTGGGCGATATCATCCACACTCTTCCCGCATATGCCGCGCTTAGGGAAAATCACCCAAAAGCCCATATCAGCTGGCTGGTGGAAGAAAAAGGCAATCAGATCTTGGATTTGGTTCCGGGAATCAACCGCGTGATTCTCTCCGGATTAAAAAAACATTCTCTATTTTCAATCCGGTTTTTTAGAGAATTTCTTCGGATTAAAAGCGCCCTGTCCTGCAGAAACCAAGCGGTCTTTGACTTTCAGGGCTTATTCAAAAGCGGTATCTACACCGGCATGACCCGGGCACGCAAAAGATTCGGTTTTCATCCCCGAAATCTCAAAGAAAATGGCGCCCGCATATTTTACACTCAGTCATTAAAACAGCTGCCCGGCTTTATCCATATCATCGACAAAAATCTCAAACTGCTCTCGCTTGCGGATATCAAAGCTGTAGACTACCGTTTTCCCATCATATTTCCGGATTCTTTAAACACCACTGTTTCCCGCAAGCTGGCTGCTGCCGGATTCCTTCCGGAACAATTACTAGTGGTCATTAATGTGGGTGCAGCCTGGAGAACCAAGCAGTGGCCGGCTGACCGGTGGATCAAGGTTCTGCAAAATGTGCCTTCGGATAATCTTTTTTTCCTCATACTGTGGGGAACCCCACAGGAAAAAGAGACAGCTGCAAGCATCGCCTCCGCCACCCGGGGACAGCTGGCTCCGGATTTCAGCTTACAGGAAGTGATGGCCCTCCTGCAAAGAGCCGGCCTGGTTGTCAGCGGAGATACATTTGCTCTGCAGGCGGCCTGCGCATTGAACCGTCCCGTCATTGCTTTATTCGGCCCCACACACCCCGCTCGCAATGGCCCCTTCCGGGAACGGGACCGGGTCCTTTTTCATCCCCTTGACTGCAGTTACTGTTATAAGCGACAATGCCGGGATAACACCTGTATAGAAAAAATCACGGTGGAGGAAGTCCTTAATGCCATGAGGGAGATGCTGACACAAATATGTCTGATACCTTGATCAGAAATCTTTACCGCTGGCGTGTCCGGGCGGGGGCTCTCACAGCGATCGCGGCATTGATATTGGCCGCTCCCAAGCCATATCCTCTGCTGGGTGGTGTTCTGCTTAGTTTTTGCGGCCTTGCTCTGCGCGCCTGGTCCAGCGGCCATATCCGAAAAGAAAAAGAATTGACCGTGTCCGGTCCATACAGGTTCACCCGCAATCCGCTTTACCTGGGCAATATATTGATTGGTTCCGGTTTCGTTCTCGGCAGCTGGTCATGGTGGGTTTTCATCCTTTTTACCTTGTATTTTTCTATTTTTTATCCGGTTGTTATCCTGAAAGAAAAAAAGAAAATGGAGCGCTTGTTTCCGGAGGCATACCGGGAATACGACATTCAGGTGCCCTTGTTTTTTCCGCGCATGACTGGCCCCTCTCGGAGTGAGAAGAAATTCAGTTGGGCCCGGTATATTAAAAACCGGGAATTCCGTGCTTTGATTGGAGTTTTGATTTTCTGGGGTTTTTTAGCGGCTAAAATACTTTTACTGTAATAAAAGATGACGACAAAACGGCGGCAGCAGCGAATCAGAGAGGTTCTGAGAAAACGCCAACCGGATTTGCGGGTGGTTCTCGAAAACATAAAAAACACCCATAATGCCAGCGCCGTTATCCGAACCTGCGATGCCGCCGGTGTCATGGATATCGATATTATCAACCCTGATTCCGAACCATTACCCATAAATGAGGCCATCTCCACTCGGATTGAAAAATGGGTACGATTTACTTGCCATGCCCTCCCTAGTGAATGCATACCCGGTCTGCGAAAAAGGGGCTTTACCATTGCGGCGACTCATCTAGGGCCGGATTCCATCGATTATCTGGAATTTGATTATTCCCGTCCGGTGGCTCTTGTTTTTGGAAATGAAGCGGAAGGCATTTCTTCTGAAGCCCTTACATGGGCGGATTGTGCCGTAAAAATTCCTATGTTTGGGATGGCCCAAAGCCTTAATGTATCAGTTTCTGCCGGCATTATTTTATATGAAGCCATCCGGCAGCGCCTGGAAACTGGATATTTATTTTCCAAATCACTATCGGAAAAAGAAATAAAAACGATACAGAAACAATGGAGGCTGGATGAATTCACCAGACGGCGGGAGCGAAATAAAAAAAGGACCGGAGATTAATCTCCGGTCCTTATGCGATGGGCATAAAAACAAGTCTTTTATGCACCGATACTGCGGCGGGTCAGGTCTTGGAACGCTCTTTATGTTTTTTTAACAAACTGAAAAACCGGAAATCTCTTTCCGGGTCCAAGCCGACTTTAACATCCAAAGTCAAAGGCTTTTTATCACGGATGACCTTTAGCTTCAATGTCTCTCCTTCTTCTTTGGATTGAATGGTTTGGAAGAGTCCTGAATATTCCTCAAGGTCAATATCACCGGCTTGTACGATAACATCGCCGACTTTCAAACCAGCTTCATCCGCCGGGCTGTCTTTGTTGATTTTGTTGATCAGGAGCCCGGTGCCGTTTTCTACACCGAAATACTTCGCCAATTCGGGATTCAATTCTTGAACCGAAACACCGATATATTTATCTCCGCGTCCCAAGAAAAATCTTTCTCCTTTAGGAATCACCTGCTTCAAGCTCGGGCGTGCCTCGGGAGGGGAAAAAAGGGAAGGAAATTTCGTCTTGAATTCTTCTTTCATGCGAACATCGGAATATTCGCCCAATGTTACAGTTATGTTAAATTCTTCACCGTCTCTAATAATGCCTATATCCAGCTTCTCTCCGGGGCGATGCATGCGGATATCCTGCACCAGCGAAACGGCTCTTGCAACCGGCTCTCCGTCAACAGACTGGATAATATCTCCCCGCTTCAGATTCGCTATTTCAGCGGGAGAGCCCGGATCCACATTCAAAACGGTCACTTTTCCTCCAGGCATGTCAGCAATACTGACACCGAGCCAGCCTCGTTCCACTTTTCCTTTGGCCCTAATCTCGGAACTGACCCGCTCCACGATGTCAACCGGATAAGCCATGGCCAGACCGGACGAGGGGGCTTCAGCCCGGCTGAATACCATTCCCCGGGTGGTTTCTCCCGCGTCCAGAGAAAGTGTCACCTGCCCGGAGTAGGTACCCCTTATGAGGCCGACCATATGTCCGTTTTTATCCACAACCGGGCTGCCGCTGGCTCCCGGCATCAGCCAAACATTCAAACGGAGAGCATTAGGACTGATGGAGCTGACAATACCTTGAGTGATTGCCGGTGCGCTTTCCGTCGTCACACTGATAACTCCAATCCATGAGCCCAGGGTTAATTCCTTAGCTTTTCCTAAACGAATCGGCTCCCACTCGCCTGCTTCCGCTTTAATAACGGCTAAGTGAGTCACCGAATCCATTCCCATAAGCTCTGCATTTACACGATCGCCCTGAAAGTTAATAACCGATATCTTCTCATCTTTCGGGCTGATAAGCGCCGTGGTGACAATATGTCCTTGTTTGTCGATAACAACCCCGGTCGCCACTTTCCTCATTCCATTGACCGCCTCTACTCTCACAACCGAAGGAAATACTTTTTTTGTGATTTTGGCGGCGTCAACACTTTCATCCAGGCCTGGAAGAGACCAGCCTGACAAACAAAGCAGGCTGAAAATCATGACCAGACCCAGCGTCATTTTTGCATTCCTTTTCTTCAAAACAGACCTCCTCAGTAAATAAATCTCGTATCGGTGCTGTCAGAGACCTGCTCCAGGATATAAATGGTTTTTGCATCCTGGACTCGGCTCCTAGACTCTCCCGCAAATGTAACAGCTTCGGTAATCGGGATGGCAAGCTCTCTTTCGGAGAGTGCTTCCTGCGTAAAAGCACCCTTCTCAACCGCTGACTGCCGGACGGGAATTTGCGGCCCGACAAAAAACACCTGCGCTGTTACTACCAGTAAAGCCATAGTCGCCAATGCTCCGGCAAGGGATAATTGAAAGGTTTTTCTTTTCTTTTTTCGCGCTTGGCGCTCGTGCAGCACAGCCATAACCCGACCCTCAAATCCGGGCGGAGCTTCGACTGTGTCCACCTGCCTGAGCTTTTCAAGTATTTTCATTTTCCATCTCCTGATAATTCTCGGTATGCGTATTCGAAGAATTGATTGTATCCATTTCTTTCTTCAGCCGGTTCCGTCCGCGGCTGATCCGGGCTTTTATCGTCCCCAGGGGGATTTTCAATATTTCAGCTATTTCTTCCTGGGAAAATCCTTCCAAGTCTTTAAGAATAACCGGAATGCGGTAGCGGGCATCTAAATTCTGCAGGGCTTCTTTCATTCTTTTAACCATGCGGTCTTCCTCATGTGTATCCTCAAGTGCGATTCCTTGATCGAACTGATTATAAACATCTTCAACCGGCACATAGTTGCGTCTCTTCATTCTCTTCAACTCGGTTTTGGCCAAATTCGATGCAATTGTAAAAATCCAGGAAGAAACCGGACCTATCGGTTTATACTTTTTTGCTTTGAAAAAAACCCGGATAAATGTTTCCTGGGCGATGTCAACCGCCCGCTCATAGTCTCTGGTTAATCTATATAAGTAATTGGTAATCTTGCTCTTATATGTTTTGACCAGTTCTTCAAAAGCAGCTTCGTCTCCGTCTTTAATCCTCTCCATCAGCTTTTGTTCGTGCATGTCCTCATTACGCATACTCTTATTATAACTGATTCGTTGCAATTCACTACCCCGGACTATTCATAAAAAAATGACATGTCAGTTTCATCGAGTGAAGCGACATAAGGATCTTTTACTGCTTCGCCGGAGTGAAAAGTGAAAAGTTAGAAGTTTAAGTAAAGAGTGAAGAGTAAAGAGAAATCAAAAATATAAAAAACAAAGCCGAATAATGGAAACCGAGCATCATTTATGTCGTAAATCCTGGAACCCGGAACCCAGAACGAGATAAACGCGAGCGCAGCTAGCAAGAACCCTAGTAACTCTAGTAACCCAAGGAACTCATGTAACGCGAGCGCAGCGAGCAATATGAGGTACTCTAAGATTCCCGTCGCTTCGCTCCGGGAATGACACGGGGTCTAGGCTTCCGGCTCTTCTTCCAGTTCCAATTCCAGGATGGTGCGGGAGGAGTCGACCAGATCCCCGGGGGAACAATGGATTTTTTTGACCCGGCCGCTGATACGGGCTTTGATTTCATTTTCCATTTTCATGGCTTCCACAACCACAAGGGTCTGGTTTTTTTCAATGGTATCATTTTCATTCACATACAGCTTGATGACCTTACCCGGCATCGGCGCTTTGACAATCAGCATATCCGACTCGGATTTGTCCCCGTCACCGAGCATGCATGACTGATCATCCGCAGGTTCCCGAATCAAAAAACTGTCTCCCCGGCAAAAGACATGGCAGCCGTCTTTTCCTTTGGCAAAATGGAGCTTCAAAGACCGGTCACCGGCTAAAACCGAAATAATATTCGGAGTGATTTCCCGGACTTCCGCTTCAAGGATTTTTTCTCCGCACATTAAGCGGCACTTTTCTCCTTTCTTTTCCAATTGAACCTGATAGGATTTGCCGTCGATTATAAAGTCATGGTCCATGTTAACTTCCTTCCCCCAAACGCCATCCTCCCAGAATCGACCACGGCGACGGCATTTCCCGGGAAACATCGTCTGCTTGTATCTGCCAGCCTTGCCTCCGCTCGCAAAGGAAGGCCGCTGCCAGGAGTGCCCATTCCAGGTTTTCCGGTTTTTTTTCCGGACTCGTCCAATCCTTTAAATGGGTATCAATAAACCCTGTCGTTGTCGCACCTTTTTGAAAGGATCTATGATTGATGACGGCTTTAAGAAATTCAATGTTAGTCTTAATCCCCAAGACAACGTATTCGCTAAGAGCCTGCAAGGCCCGGCGGCAGGTTTGGCTGCGGTCTTCGGACCAAACAATCAGCTTCGCCAAAATGGGATCATAATGAATAGGCACTTCACTGCCGGATTGAATGCCGCCATCGGTTCTGATTCCGGGCCCGACAGGTTCATGATAATACAGGACCTGCCCCGAGGACGGCAGGAACTGATTCAGGGGATCCTCGGCATAAATACGGCACTCAAGTGCATGCCCACGCTGCATAAGGTCTTCCTGCTGAAGCCGCAGTCTTTCTCCCGCAGCAATGCGGAGCTGCTGATGAACCAGGTCCACCCCGGTCACCCATTCAGTTACAGGGTGCTCCACCTGGAGCCGGGCATTGACTTCTAAAAAATAGAAGTTTTTATTCTTATCCAGCAAAAATTCAACCGTACCCGCATTATTGTATCCGGATTCAGCAACCACCCGGCAGGCTGTTTGGCCCATTTCTTCCCTCAGTTCCGGGTCAAGCGCCACAGAGGGAGATTCTTCAATGATTTTCTGATGGCGGCGCTGGATAGAACATTCCCTTTCAAAAAGATGGATCACATGACCATGATTATCGGCCAGAACCTGAAACTCCACATGCCGCGGCTCCTCGATGTATTTTTCCAGGTAAACCGACTGGTCGCCGAATGCGGAGAGAGCTTCCCTTTGGCCGGCCTCCAATCCCGCACGCAGGTTTTCCGGAGACCGGATAATCCGCATCCCTTTTCCGCCGCCGCCGGCGGAGGCTTTTACCATCAGCGGATAACCAATATTTTCCGCCGCCTTTTCATATTCTTCCAGGCTTTTCTTGATTCCCTTCATTCCCGGAATAATAGGCACGCCGGCGTTTTCCATGACCGTCCTGGCTCTCACCTTATCGCCAACCAGTTCCATGGATTTCGGGTTGGGCCCGATAAAAACCAGCCCCGCCTCATCGCAGCGCCGGGAAAAAACCGGATTCTCAGCTAAAAAACCATAGCCGGGATGGACTGCCTCCGCTCCAGTTTCTTCAGCCGCACGGAGCACAGCATCAATATTCAAATAACTTCCCCCCGCCGGTGCCGTTCCGATCAAACAGGCTTCATCCGCCTCCTGAACATGCAGGCTGTCGCGGTCGGCTTCAGAATACACAGCTACCGTCCGGATGCCTAATTCCCGGCAGCCGCGGATAATCCGCACCGCTATTTCCCCGCGGTTGGCAATCAGGACCTTCTTAAACATCGGCTTTTCCTTTCGCATTTCCCGCCCAGTCAGGAAGACGTTTTTCCAAAAATGCGGCCATGCCCTCTTGTCCTTCCGGACTGACCCGCAGTTTTGCGATCATTTCGGCTGTAAACTGCTTGGCTTCTTCGGGCGTCATGCGCGGAACCCGGTACAGCAGCTCTTTGCAGCCGGCCAGGGCATTCGGTCCGGAAGAAAGCAGCAGGTCTATGAGTTCTGCGGCCTTGCCTTCCAGGTCTCCACGGGGATAAACATGATTGACCAACCCGATTTCACAGGCTTTCGCGGCATTGATCCTCCGGCCGGTTAAAAAATATTCCCGGGCATGGCTCTCCCCTATTTTTTTGACCACGTAAGGAGAAATCGCAGCCGGCACCAGCCCAATTTTCACTTCACTTAAACCAAAAACGGCTCCCTCTGCGGCCAAAGCGATATCACACGCGGATAGAAATCCGGTCCCGCCTCCGATGGCGGCTCCATTGACCAGGGCAATCACGGGTTTGGGCAGAGTGTGAATTGTGTGGTGCAATTCTGCAATCTGCAGCGATTCCTCCATATTCTGTTCAAAGGAATACTGAATCACTTCCCGCATCCAGTTTAAATCCGCCCCGGCGCAGAAAGATTTTCCATTGCCGGTTAAAACCGCGGCCCGAATGACGGAATCATTTTCGATCTTCTCAAAAGCCTGGATGAGTTCCCGTATCATAACCGCATTGAAGGCATTATGAACCTCCGGCCGGTTCAGCTCCACCCGCGCGATTTTGTTTTCCGTTTTTACAATAATCGTTTGATACTTTTTTTTGTTCATATTACATTCTGAAAATCCCGACTTTATAATCCGGGATGGATGCATTCAAACTCATGGCAATACCTAAGGCAATGGATTCGCGGGTTTCCAGGGGATCAATAATGCCGTCATCCCATAACCGGGCGGTGCTGTAATAGGGATTGCCTTCATGCTCATATTTTTCCAGGATGGGCTCCAGGATAGCTTTCTCGTCCGCTTTGGTCATGGTCTTTCCCTGCTTTTCGAACTGATTTTTCTTGACTGTCAGCAAAACGTTGGCCGCCTGTTCCCCTCCCATCACACTGATCCGGGCATTCGGCCACATCCACAGCAGCCGCGGGTCATAAGCCCGCCCGCACATGGCATAGTTGCCCGCTCCGTAAGATCCGCCGATTATAACCGTAAATTTAGGGACATCAGCATTGGCCACCGCATGCACCAGTTTGGCGCCGTCCTTGGCGATTCCGCCATGTTCATACTGCTTCCCAACGATAAAACCAGTTATATTCTGCAGAAACAGCAGCGGGATTTTCCGCAACGCGCACAAGGTAACAAAATGAGCTCCCTTGACCGAGCTTTCTGAGAAAAGAACCCCGTTGTTGGCCAGAATGCCGACGGGGTATCCCATGATCCGGGCAAAACCGCACACCAGAGTGGGACCATACAATTCTTTAAATTCCTGAAAACGGCTCCCATCCACCAGCCGGGCTATGACCTCTTTAACATCAAAAGGCTTGCGCAGGCCCTTTGGCAAAATTCCATAGAGCTCTTTGGGATCATAATGCGGATCTTCCGGAGCCTTTCGGTCCAGGATGAATTTTTTCGGAGGATCCAGCGTCTCTACAATATTGCGGGCAATCTGCAGCGCGTGATCATCATTTAAAGCATAATAGTCCGATACTCCGGAAATGCGGCAATGGACATCCGCCCCGCCGAGATCTTCATCGCTCACTTCTTCTCCGGTGGCAGCCTTGACCAGCGGCGGCCCGCCGATAAAAATGGTCCCCTGTTCTTTAACGATAACGGTCTCGTCACTCATAGCGGGCACATAGGCCCCTCCAGCCGTACAGGATCCCATAACAACAGAGATCTGGGAGATACCCATGGCGGACAAGCGGGCTTGATTGAAGAATATCCGGCCGAAATGTTCCTTGTCCGGAAAGGTGCCGGCCTGATGCGGCAGAAAAATCCCCCCGGAATCCACTAAGTATATGCAAGGAAGCCGGTTCTCCATGGCCGCTTCCTGAGCCCGGATATGCTTTTTTATGGTCATGGGAAAATAAGTTCCGCCTTTAACCGTCGCGTCATTGGCGATGACCAGCACTTCCCGGCCATGCACCACTCCGATTCCGGTTACCATTCCGGCTCCAGGTGCTTCATTGTCATACAGATCGTACGCTGCCATGGGATTGAGTTCAAGAAAAGGCGTGTTCCTGTCGAACAGCTTATTCAGTCTTTCCCGGGCTAAAAGCTTTCCCCTTGATTTGTGCCGTTCCCTGTATTTTTCCGGTCCTCCTTTTCTGATTTCATTCAAGCGGCTGCGGTATGTTTCCGCCAGGGATTGATAGTGAGCCAAATTTTCTTTGAATTCCGCGGCGGAGATGTCGATCTTGCTTTCAATTCTAAACATGCCTGTCCCCGCAGTCAGTATTCCGGTACGAACTTGTAGCCATAGCAAATAATACCGGAATGCCCAACCTGGCTCATTTTCCTGAATTCAAATTTAACGGGCATGCCCACCTTCAGTTGTTCAAAATCACAGTCGACGATTTGGCCGGTTACCTTCACGCCGTCTTCCAGCTCGACTATGCCCACAGCATAGGGAGCTTGATCCGAAAACTGACTGGGCGGCACCCGGATAATCGTATAGGTGACAACTTTCCCCTTTTCCGACAAGCGGAAAGGAGATAATGTTTGACTGCCGCACTCACGGCAGACAAGACGGGGAGGGAAATATTTTTCGCCGCACCCGGGGCATTGATTGCCTTCCAATCTATATCTTTGCGGTATCTCTCTCCAATATCTGGATGGTGTTGACATATCTGCCTCCTTATTCCCTTTCAAAAATATGGACTACGGTGCTGCCGCCGCTGCCTCCCATATTTTGGGTTAATGCGGTCTTGGCCTCAGCAACTTGCCTTTCTCCTGCATCTCCGCGCAGCTGTTTGGCGACTTCAACAATCTGTGCGATACCGGTCGCCCCGACGGGGTGACCTTTGGACTTCAAGCCTCCGCTGGGGTTGACGGGAATCCGCCCATCCAAAGCGGTTTCTCCATTTTCAACAGCCGGCCCGCCCCGGCCTTTTTCGACCAGCCCCAGGGCTTCCATAACACAAATTTCGGCGATGGAAAAACAATCATGAACCTCAAAAAAATCGACTTGATCCGGTTTTTTGTCCGCCATGGCATATGCCCTTTGAGCGGCCTGATATGTCGCTTCCAGCCAGGTGATGTCTTTTCTTTGGGCAAGGGCGATGGAATCGGTAGCGTGACCGCTGCCGATGACTTTAATTACCGGCAGTTTTCTCTCTCTGGCGGTTTCAGCCGGGCACAAAATAACCGCGGCGGCACCGTCGGTTATGGGAGAACAGTCCAGTATGCGGAGCGGGTCCGCGACTTTAACTGAATTTAAAACATCCTCGACTGAAATCTTAAAAGGATACTGGGCCAGAGGATTCTT
>CAYRTV010000027.1:0-14899 GCA_964427225.1 uncultured Eubacteriales bacterium | reverse complement strand
CAGCCATAAAAAACATGAATATTGAGGGTGTTCACTTTCGAGAAGAGATGAAACGGGTGTATCCCCACGGCGACCTGGCGTCACATCTGATTGGGAGAGTAGAACTTGATGGAAAGGGAATCAGCGGTGCGGAACGGGAGTTCAATGAACTGCTGATGGGCCGGGCCGGGAAAAGACTTAATCTGCTCGACGCCAAACGGCGCGAGTATCAATTTGAAATATTGGAGAAGCCTCATCCCGGCCGGGATTTGACTCTGACGGTTGATGAAACCATTCAATATATCGCCCAAAGTGAGCTGGAAAAAACTGTCCGGGATACCCGGGCAAAATGGGGTTCAATCATTGTGTCCCATCCGGCATCCGGTGAAATTCTGGCTATGGCCAGCGTTCCCGAATATGATCTTAACCAACGGGTGCGGGATGTCTCGGAGCTCCATCAAAACCAGGCGATTCACCACCTGATTAATCCGGGATCGACCTTTAAAATTGTGACCTTCGCCACTGCAATAGAATCGGGAGCCGCACGGGAAAGCGACATCTTTGATTGCCGCGGTGAATCCATTCAGGTTGGGTATAAGACATTCCGTGACCATAAGCCGATGGATATTTTGACTTTCCCGGAAGTCTTCACTCATTCATCCAATGTCGGAACCATTCAGATCGGGCAAAGAATCAGCCAGGAGAAATTTCACCGGACCATTCAAGCCTTCGGCTTCGGCCGCGCCACCGGCATCGAACTTCCGGCTGAAGAAAAAGGAATCGTCCATCCGCTGCAGGATTGGGAAAAAAATTCCTGGGCCTTTCTGGCCATCGGTTATGAGATTTCCGTGACTCCGCTGCAAATACTGCAGGCCATGAACATCATCGCCAACCGGGGAATTCTGGTCCCGCCCCGGATTACACCGGTTCAATCCGGGGAATCCGAATCGGCGCCTTCAGGGGAACGGGTTATTTCTGAATCCACTGCCCGGATATTAACCGATTATATGACCAGAGCCGTCCGGGAAGGCACCGGGACCAATGCGGCGCTAACGGAATATGCGGTCGCCGGCAAAACCGGAACCGCCCAAAAACTTGACCGCAGTGCAGGGTCCTATACATCTCAATCTCATATTTCTTCTTTTATGGGTTTTTTCCCATCGGAACAGCCCCTCCTGTCCATCATTGTGGTCATTGATGATCCCCAGGAAGGGTTTTACGGAAGTGAAGTCGCAGCACCTTTATATAGGAGAGCCGCCACCGGAATCGTGAGATACCTTGGATTCCCTTCCGGCAGCATACCGGTTCGAACCATCATCACCGCGGATAATCGCAAAGCTGGAAAACGATGAATATACATAATTTAATGAAGGGTATTCCGTATATCAAAATCAGCGGTGATCCATCTTTGTCCCTCCAAGGCATTGCTTATGACTCCAGACGAGTTAAATCAAGATATCTATTCGCCGCCCTTAAAGGTGAACAGGCCGATGGAAATGACTTTATCGCCGACGCCCTGAACAAGGGGGCGTCCGCCGTGCTCTCGGAGGATCCGGCACCCGCCGCATTCCCGGCAACCTGGATTCAAGTCCGAGATGCACGGGAAGCCCTGGCTCGGTGTTCGGCCAATTTCTTTGGGCATCCCTCCTCCCGAATGAAAATGGCCGGCATCACCGGCACTAAAGGGAAAACCACGGTGACCTACCTCCTTGAATCAATTCTCCTTCAAAACGGTCACATCCCTGGTGTCATCGGCACAATATCCTACCGGGGCCCCGGGCTCGATCTGGCGGCGGAACGAACTACGCCCGAGGCCCCGGACCTTCACAACCTCCTGAAAACGCTGTTGGACCACGGCGCCACTCATTGCGTCATGGAGATATCATCCCATTCTTTGGATTTAAAACGGGCGGAGGATATCCATTTTGATGCCGCGGTCTTTACGAATCTTAGCGGAGAGCATTTGGATTATCATGCCACCATGGACCGTTACTATGAAGCGAAGAAGAAACTGTTCACAAGGGAAGGGCGCACCGTTTCAATCGTCAACACCGATGATCCCTGGGGGGAAAGACTGGTCACAGAACTGCCCGGCCGTACTGTTTCTTTCGGGATGGAATCCCGCGCCATGGTTTACCCCATGAATTATGTCTTTTCCCGGAAAGGTATTCAGGCTTCAGTTAAATACCCTTCAGGAGTGATTGATGTCAATTCCCCCCTGCCGGGAAGGCCGAATTTTTATAATATCCTGGCGGCGATCAGCACCGCATTGATTTTAAACATACCTCCGCCTGCTATAGAAAGGGGAATCGCTGAACTGATACATATACCCGGGCGTTTTGAAAAAATCAGCAATCCGCTGCAGCTGGATATTTTTGTTGATTATGCACACACTGATGACGCCCTTAAAAATCTGCTGAAAACAGCACAGGAATTGACTTCAAAGCGAATAATTCTGGTTTTCGGCGCCGGTGGAGACCGTGACAAGGCTAAAAGACCCCGGATGGGCCGGGAGGCCGGTCAATATGCGGATTGGACGATTATTACCTCAGACAATCCCCGCTCCGAAGATCCCCCCTCAATCATTTCTCAAATTGAGGCCGGAATGAAACAGAGCGGCAGCAGCCGCTATGAGCTTGAGCCGGACCGAAAAAAAGCTATCGAGAAGGCTATCACTATGGCCCGCCCCGGAGACGTAGTTTTAATCGCCGGCAAGGGGCATGAAAACTATCAAATCATTAAAGATAAGGTGATTCATTTTGATGACCGTGAGGCGGCTAGAGAGACTATTGAACGGATGAAAGAGAGCATGCATGGCTGAACTTAATGCCCGGCAAATCGCGGAGTGGACGAACGGAAGAATCCAGCAGGGATCTCCGTCTGTCCGTTTCAGCGGCTACGGCATCGATTCACGCAGGATAAAATCCAATCAATTATTTTTTGCCGTATCGGGCGAAAGGGACGGACATGCATTTATCCGCCACGCCGCTCAGCAAGGGGCCGCAGGAGCTGTCGTTTCCCGGGAGATATCTGATCCCGGACATGAAATGACCCTTATAAGGGTAGACGACACACTGTCAGCTTTACACAACTTAGCCCGTTCTCTTTTAAAAGAGCATCCCCTCCGCGTAGTCGGTATTACCGGCAGCACCGGGAAAACCACCACAAAAGAATTTACGGCTTTTCTGCTTTCCCAGCGTTATCAGGTTTTGAAATCAGAAGGCAATTATAACAACCACCTCGGACTGCCTCTTTCCATTCTAAACCTTCAGCCCGGGCATGAAATTGCGGTCCTCGAATACGGCATGAGTGCTCCCGGAGAAATTATGGATTTAACAAAAATTGCCCCGCCGGATACAGCAGTCATAACCAATGTACATCCGGTCCATCTCGAACATTTTGAAAGTCTCGATAAAATCGCATCAGCCAAGCAGGAAATCCTCGCGGGAATGAAATCCGGCGGAACCGCCGTATTAAACCAGGATGACCCCCTAATACGGAAAATGAACACGGATAAAGCAGGCAAAGTGATTCATTTCGGAACCAACGGCTCCGGGGATATAAAAGCCCGCAACATCCATCTGCAAGGCTGGGAAAAAATCGATTTTGAACTGTTTTATATGGAAAAATATTATCCTGCTTCCATTCCTTTTTTCAACCGGGGCTATCTTTATAATTTCCTGGCTGCAGCAGCGGTTTCTCTTGAATTTTCCATTGACGGTGACGATCTGGTTTCCCGCGCCCGCGAACTGCACCCTTTTGACATGCGCGGGCAGCTGCTTTTTCCCGGAAGGAATACCAAAGTGATCGATGACTCGTATAATTCGAATCCAGCCGCTTTGGATGAAGCCCTGAAAACCCTGGCTGTCTTGCCGGGAAAAAGAAAAATCGCCGTATTAGGCGACATGCTGGAATTGGGAAAAAATGCGGAAGAATATCATCTTCAAGCCGGCCGCACGGCGGCTAAACTGGGGATTGATATCTTGGCTGCCGCGGGAGAATTGGCTTCCTGCATAGCGGAAGGAGCCCGGAACGCCGGATTGCCGTCCCACCGCATATACACCTATGCAAATTCATCTGAAGCCGCCCGCAAGTTTCCCGCTTTGGTTCAACCGGATGATGTTATTCTGGTTAAGGGTTCCCGTGGAATTAAAATGGAAAAAATCATAGATGAATTGAAGAGGATACATTAAAATGCTCTATTGGCTGCTCGTCCCGCTCCGAAATACATTTATTTTCTTTAATGTTTTCCGCTACATTACGGTAAGAACCGCATTAGCCGGCATTACCGCACTGCTGATAAGCATGATTCTCGGGCCTTTGCTTATCCGTTATCTGAAAAAACGTCAAATCGGAGAAGAAATCCGGGAACTGGGACCAAAAACCCATCAAACAAAAAAAGGCACCCCCTCAATGGGAGGAATTCTTATCATATCCGCCACTTTGGTCCCCACTTTACTGTGGGCGGATTTAAGTAATATTTATGTATGGCTGGCTCTGATAACCATGCTCCTATTCGGTATTTTAGGTTTTTTGGATGATTATCTGCAGATCAAAAAAAAGAAAACCAAGGGATTGATTGCCAAATATAAATTCATATTTCAATTGGTTATTGCTGCGGGTGTAGGGGGCATACTGGTTTATCTTGGCTTTTCCAACCAGTTTGATCTCCATCTGGCAATCCCGTTTTTCAAAAAATGGACTCCTTACTTGGGTGTTTTTTACTTTCCCTGGATTATGTTTATCCTGGTCGGATCCTCCAATGCCGTTAATCTGGCCGATGGTCTTGATGGTTTGGCTATCGGCCTGACCCTAATCAGTGCTTCCGCCTTTACGGCTTTGTCTTATATTGCCGGACACGCGCTGTGGTCTCAGTATTTAAATATTCCCAGGGTCGCTCCCGCCGCCGAACTAACCGTTTTCATGGGAGCCATGTCCGGAGCCTGTCTCGGATTCCTCTGGTACAACTGCCACCCAGCCGAAATTTTCATGGGCGACGTCGGGGCTCTTTCTCTCGGCGGGACTTTGGGAGCGGTTGCGTTGATGATCAAACAGGAACTGCTGCTGTTTATGGTCGCCGGCGTCTTTATTCTGGAAGCGCTTTCCGTCATGCTTCAGGTGGGATATTTCCGGCTCTCCGGGGGAAAACGCATTTTCAAAATGGCGCCGCTGCATCATCATTTTGAGTTGGCAGGATGGTCCGAACAGAAAATCGTGGTCCGCTTTTGGATCATCGCCATTATTTTCGCTTTGTTCAGTTTAACAACATTAAAGTTAAGATAAAATGGAATTGAAAGATAAAACCGTACTCGTGGTCGGATTAGGCACAACCGGTGAATCTGTCTGCCGGTTTCTGCTTAACCGGGGAGCCCGGGTTAAAGTCAGTGAAAGCCGGTCTTATTCGGAGTTAGGCGCAATGGCCGAGGAATGGGCCCGGCGCGGAGTTCAAATCGAAACCGGCGGGCATAATCTTGCTTCTTTTTTGGATGCGGACTTAATTGTCACCAGTCCCGGAATTCCCGAGCTTCCGGTTTTTAAGGCCGCCTCACAGCGCGGAAAGAAAATCATCAGCGAAATTGAACTTGCTTATTGGTATATAAGGGGCCGTATCGTGGGAATAACCGGTTCCAACGGCAAATCTACCGTTGCCTCTCTGACTTTTCATATATTAAAAAACGCCGGTTTTAACGCCTTGCTGGCCGGCAATATCGGAACCCCTCTAATCAGTCTCGCAGAAAGCGGAGGAAAAGATACCGTTTATGTTACGGAGCTTTCCAGTTTCCAACTGAGCCGCATAGATTCATTTTCAGTTTCCGTAGCGGTTATGCTTAATTTTTCTCCTGACCATATTGATTGGCATAAAAATTTTGCCAACTATATCGATGCAAAGCTGAATCTCCTCCGCGCTTTGGACCCGGGCGGGTCTGCGGTATTGAACCGGGATGACCCCCGGGTATGGAGGGAGCGCGGGGAAGCCGAAGCCAAAATCTATGGATTTTCCCGTGAACACGGTCCTCTTCCCGGATGCTGGCTGGAAAAAGAATGGATTTATTTGGATACCGGAACGCCGGAACGCTGTCTCCCGGTGGCCGAGATTCCATTGCCGGGAATTCACAATCAGGAAAATGTCATGGCGTCCGCTTTAACCGCCCGGCTGCTGGGCGTTTCACTCCCTTCCATTCGCAAAGGCATTAAAGATTTCCAAGGTTTGGAACACCGGCTGGAGCAGGTCAGGATGCTCGATGACATTGAATTTTACAATGATTCCAAGGCCACCAATGTGGATGCCTCTCTGAAATCGATACAAAGTTTTAAACGACCCATCATCATCATAATGGGGGGGAGGGATAAAGGAAGTGATTTTTCCCGCCTAAAGCCGGAAATAACGAATCGCGCCAGGCACATTATTCTATTGGGAGAATCTCAGGAAAAAATCCGCCGTGCCCTTAATGATGAGGTTTCGGCTGAGACAGCCGCCGACATGGAGGAGGCGGTAAAAAAGAGTTTTCAAGCCGCGCATCCGGGGGATATTATCCTCCTGGCTCCCGCATGCACCAGCTTCGACATGTTTGATGACTTCGAGCACCGCGGCCGGGTTTTCAAGCAGGAAGTCCGTAAATTAAAATCCAAAAAAGGGGAAAACTGACATGGAAATTTTCCGCCGTTTTGGATTTGATAAATTTCTGGCATTCACGGCTCTGGCCCTGCTGATTTTCGGTCTTATTATGGTGTTCAGTTCATCCGCGGTATTGGCCGCAGAGCGTTATCAGCAATCCTTCTATTTTTTTATACATCAGCTGGGCGGTGTCATTCTGGGACTGGGCATTGTGACTGTAATCCTGTATTCCAAAACCCCTTTTTATCAAAAACCCCTGATTATATACAGTTTGATATTAGGGTCGTTTCTGCTGCTGGCACTGGCATTGGTGATGCCGGCTGTCGGGAACACCAATCGCTGGGTCATGTTTTTCAATTTTCGCTTTCAGCCGTCAGAGCTGGCCAAGCTCAGTTTAATTCTGTTTTTAGCTTTTTATATTGGTAAAAAACAAGACCGCATGAAAGAGGCTTCTTCTTTGATCTTTCCTGGGGCCGTGATCCTGCTGATGGTTTTACTCATCATCAAAGAACCTGATTACGGCACAGCTATGCTGGTGTTCATCATCGGAGCCGCTATGCTGTTTATCGGGGGAGTCCGATTGGGTTATTTTGCGATGCTGGGTCTTTTTTCCGCCTTGATTTTTTCTATTTATCTTTTTCAAGCCGATTACCGCATGAACCGGGTGCTGGCCTTCTTTTCACCGGAAAATGATATCCTCGGCAGTGGTTTTCAGGCTTATCAATCCAAGCTCGCCCTTGGGACCGGCGGTTTATTGGGAGTCAGCCTCGGAGAGAGCACCCAAAAATTATTTTTCCTTCCCTGCGCTCATACCGATTATATTTACGCTATTTTAGGCGAGGAATTCGGTTTGGTGGGCGCCCTGGGAGTGCTGGTTCTGTTCGGCATTATTCTATGGCGCGGACTGGTCATTGCCGGCAAAGCGCCCACTCTATTTTGCCGCTTGGCGGCATCAGGCATAGCCCTGGCCTTATTTATTCAGGCTTTGCTTAATATCAGTGTGGTTGTGGGACTTGGCCCGGCGACAGGACTCCCGCTGCCTTTATTTAGTTACGGACGTTCTTCGCTGATTATAACCATGACCGGAATCGGAATACTCTTGCATATATCTCAACGAAAACTGGGACATAGAAAAAAATGAGCACGGGAACGATACTTTTCAGCGGCGGCGGTACAGCCGGACATCTATACCCAGCATTGACGGTGTCTAAGAAACTGAAAGAGAAGAAGGCCGGCCTGCAATCCGTATTTGTCGGAACCGGCCGGCCGGTTGAGCGGAAAATCCTGAAAAAAAGCGGTGAAGAGTATTTGATCCTTCACCTGGAAGGATTGAAGGGAAAAGGATTATCGGCATTGAAATCGCTGCTGCTTCTGCCCGGAGCGCTATGGAAATCATTTGCTATTCTGCGCAGGCTGCAGCCTGAACTGGCTGTCGGCATGGGAGGATACAGTTCCGGTCCTGTTTTGCTGGCAGCTGCCTGGAAACGGATTCCAACCCTGATTATGGAACAGAATCTTCATCCCGGCTTCACTAACCGTTTGTTACTGCCCTGGGTTAAAAAAGCCGTGGTCGCTTTTGAGGAATCTCTGCCTGAATTTAAAGGCAAAGGTGTCTTTCTCGGCAATCCTGTGCGGGAGGCGTTTTATAATCTCCCCTCCAAGCCTAGAGAAGAACAATTGAGTGTGTTTGTATTCGGCGGCAGCCAGGGCTCTCACTTCATCAATCAAAAAATGGTTGAATCCCTGCCCGGCCTTGAGGAATATAAAGAAAAACTCCATTTCATTCATCAAACGGGACCGCGCGACCTGGATTGGGTCAAAACAAGTTACCTGGACACGGGATTTACGGATGCACATGTCTTTTCTTTTTCCCACGACATGCCGGAACTATTCGCGAAAGCAGACCTTGTCGTCTGCCGCGCCGGGGCCACCACCATTGCTGAATTGACCACAGCCCGAAAAGCTTCGCTGCTGATACCTTTTTCCCTCGCCGCCGAAAACCATCAGGAACAAAACGCCCGGGTTTTGGCAAGAGTCGGAGGAGCCCTAATCCTGCGCGAAGATGATTTTACAGTTTCAGCATTTACAGGTACAATTATCGATTTTATCCGGCACCCGGAAAAATTGGACCGAATGGAGCGCAGTTTAGAAGCCTTGCAAGTTCAGCATCCAGCGGAACGGATTGCAGATTTATGCATTCAGCTCATATCTGAAAATCAAAAGGAGAAATGATCATGGTGAAAAAAAGCTACAGTAAACTCAAACACATACATATGGTCGGCATCGGCGGGACCGGCATGAACGGGATCGCCGAAGTTCTGCTGAATTTGGGGTATAAAGTGTCTGGTTCGGATATCGCCCGGAATGAATCCACCGAGCGGTTGGCGAAATTAGGGGCGGACATAACCATCGGCCATAAGGCACAATCCGTCACGGGTGCTGATGTTGTCGTCATTTCTTCCGCTATCCGGCCGGAAAATGTGGAAGTCGCAGAAGCCCAGCAGCGAAAAATTCCCGTGATTCCCCGCGCCGAAATGCTGGCGGAATTGATGCGCTTAAAAAACGGAATCGCAGTGGCGGGATCCCACGGGAAAACTTCCACCACTTCTATGATCGCCCAGATGCTGGAAGCTGCGGAATTCGATCCCACCACTATCGTCGGCGGGCGTTTAAACACTTTAGGTGCCCATGCTAAGCTCGGGGAAGGAGATTTTATTGTCGCCGAAGCGGATGAAAGTGACCGCTCTTTTCTGTACTTATCGCCTTTTATTGCAGTTCTAACAAATTTAGACAAAGAACACCTGGATCAATATAAAACTGTCGATGAAATCAAAAATACATTTGTTAACTTTGCCAATAAAGTTCCATTTTACTGCCCCATCATTTTATGCCTGGACGATCCTAATCTGCAAAGTTTAATCCCCCGGCTGGAGAGAAATATCATCACCTATGGATTTACCGCACAGGCAGATATTTTTGCCCGGGACCAGCAATTCAAAGAGTTCGGCAGCTCCTCCACCCTTTATTACAAAAATGAGGAAATTGGGCGGCTTAAATTAAATGTGCCGGGAGTCCACAGCATTTACAATGCCATGGCTGCGGTCGCGGTAGGATTGGATCTTAATATTCCCATTCCCGTTATATTGAACTCCTTGGCGAAATACTCCGGAATCGGCCGCCGTTTTGAATGCAAAGCCGCAATTGACAATATTATGGTGATTGAAGATTATGCTCACCATCCCACAGAAATCATCAAAACCCTCGAAGCAGCCAAAAGGGGATGGATGCGCCGGACAGTCGTTGTATTTCAGCCTCATCGGTACAGCCGGCTTTCCTTTTTAATGAAGGAATTCGGAACCGCTTTCAATCAGGCGGATATTTTATTTTTAACCGAATTGTATCCGGCGGGGGAAGAATCCATTCCCGGGATCAACGGAGAGGCCTTGTGTAAGGAAGTCCATCAGTTTGGACATAAAAATGTTTATTTTGAACCGGATTTAAATAAAATCCCTGAAAGAATCGCGGACATGGCCCTGCCCCAGGATATGATTCTTGTCTTGGGAGCAGGGAGCATAAATAAAATCATCCCGGATATCATCAAACACTTGAAAGAGAAGAAAAATGGCGGTTAATCTGAATCCATCCATCAAACATAAGGTGCAGCCTCTATTTGCACAGCCTGATCAGTTCCGCCGTAATCGGGAACGCATCAAGTCATCAAAAATGTACCGGAAAGTTAAACTTAGATTCGGACATATTTTTCTGAGTTTTATTCTGCTGGGTGGATTTTTTTTCGGGCTGCAGCAGGCTTATCTGTATTTAATCACCAGTGATGAGTTTAAAGTCAAAGACGTGGAAATCGAATGCCGGAATGACAGGATTCGAACCGATGTCAAAGCTTTCATCCAAGGGAAAGACTTGGGAAGCATTATCCTGCTGGACATGCAGAAATTGAAGCAGACGATCAGCTCCCATGCCTGGATCAAAGACGTGCGAATCCGGAAGTTGTTTCCTTCCGCGCTGAAAATTTCGATAGACGAACGTGTTCCATCCGCTGTTTTAAAACAAAAAAAGTATATTCTGATCGACAAAGAGGGAGCGGTCCTGGCGGAATCCAGTTCCATGGAATGGCCGCACCTGCCTCTTCTTACAGACGGGGTTTTTTTTCAAAAACAAAAGCGGACCAAGCTGGAACTGGCTTGGAAGTGCCTCGAAGAGTTAGAGCCCGGACAAAAAGAGCGTATCGAAACTCTTGATCTATCCCTCTACAACAATGTCACTGTTAAACTGAAAAACCAAACGGTGCGGCTTATTCTCGGCGACGGGGATTTCTCACAAAAGATCAGCACTTATCTGAAAAATCAAAGATTATTCTCACAATACAGCGAGATCAAATCCATTGACTTGCGATTCGGGGACCGCTTCATCCTCACCCCATGGGACCAATCGGCCGGAATTCATCATTCCGGTAACCGGAAGGAGGAAAGCTGATGTCAAAAAACGGCTATATTGTCGGATTCGATATAGGAACCAAAAAAATCGCTGCGATCATCGGAGAGATTACCGAAGAAAAAAAGATTGAAATCATCGGGATTGGGACAGCCGAATCGCGTGGGCTTCGAAAGGGTGTTGTCGTCAATCTCGACACCACGGTCGAAGCCATACAAAAGGCACAGGAGGAAGCCGAGTTGATGGCAGGAGTTGAAATTGATTCCGGTTTCGTCGGTATTTCCGGCGCTCATATTAAAAGTTTCAACAGCCGGGGCGTGATAGCGGTGTCCGGTAAAAACCGGGAAATCACCCGGGAAGACATCAACCGGGTGATCGATCAATCCAAAGCGGTTTCCATCCCGCCCGACCGGGATATTATCCACATTATCCCCCAGGAATTTGTCGTGGATGAACAGGACGGCATAAAAGATCCTTTGGGAATGAGCGGAATCAAACTGGAAGTAAATGTCCATATTGTCACCGGAGCCGTGACCTCCGTGCAAAACCTCAAAACCTGTCTTGCCCGCGCAGGAATTGAAATCGAACAGATTGTTCTCAATCAAATCGCCACCAGCCATTCGGTTATAACCCATGATGAAATGGAATTGGGCGTCGGATTGATCGATATCGGAGGAGGCACGACCGAAGTGGCCATTTTCGAGCGCGGAAGCCTGTGGTATACATCCGTGATACCCATCGGCGGAGATAACTTTACAAATGATATCGCCGTCGGATTAAGAACACCGATCCCCGAAGCGGAAAAAATCAAGAAAAAATTCGGCTGTGTATCCAGTCCGCTGGTCGAAGATCAGGATACGATCGAAGTGCCGTCGGTCGGAAGAGAGAAAAAACCCCGAATTCTGTCCCGACAGCTGTTGGCGGAAATAATTCAGCCTCGGGCTGAAGAAATATTCCGTTTGGTTGATAACGATATCAAAAGAATGGGATATGAAAAATCACTTAATTCCGGAATTCTCCTCACCGGCGGGACCGCCCTGCTGGAAGGCCTGGAAGAAGTTGCGGAAGGGGTATTCGATTTACCCGTCCGGAGGGGGGATCCCGCCGGAATAGGCGGTCTGGTGGACCGGGTCAACACACCGGATTACGCGACTGGAGTGGGATTGCTTTTGTATGGTTATAATCAATGGAAAAACAGGGGGTTTTCTCGAGAAAAAAAACAAGGCTTTTGGGCCAAATTGAAAGATTGGCTTAAGGAAGCCTAGGAGGTCATTATGAACGAAGAATCGAAGAATAAGCTTAAATTCCATCTGGTTGACGAAGATACCGGCGCTAAAATCAAAGTCGTCGGCATTGGTGGAGGCGGCGGCAATGCCGTTAACCGGATGATTGAATCCCGGATTCCCGGAGTGGAATTCATTACTGTCAATACGGACCTCCAGGCCTTGAATACCAACAAAGCCGGAATTAAATTGCAAATCGGTTCAAAATTAACCAAAGGCTTGGGATCGGGCGGCCGTCCGGATATCGGCCGGGAAGCCGCCATGGAAGACACCGAAAGGCTGCTGGAATGCATTGAAGGAGCGGATATGGTCTTTCTGACATCCGGGTTGGGCGGCGGTACCGGGACCGGAGCAACTCCGGTGCTGGCTAACCTGGCGTCTGAAATGGATGTTCTGGCCATTGCCATTGTCACTATGCCATTCAATTTCGAAGGCAAGATCCGGGCAAAACAGGCGCATGAAGGATTGTCGGAATTGAAATCCGCAGTGGATACGGTTATCTCCATTCCCAATGAGAGGCTGCTGGAAACCGTGAATCTGGAAACGTCCATTAATGAAGCCTTTAAAATGGCGGATGATATCCTCAGGCAAGCTGTTCAGGGCATATCGGATTTAATCACCAGGCCGGGCCTGATCAATCTTGATTTCGCGGATGTCAAATCCATTATGAAGGGAATGGGAATGGCCTTTATGGGGACCGGAATGGCGTCCGGCGAAAACCGGGCTATGGACGCGGCCCAAAAAGCCGTGTCTTCGCCTTTGCTGGTGGATACATCCATCGCCGGCGCTCATGGGGTGCTGATCAATATTACCGGAGGGAAAGACATCCGGCTGCATGAGGTGTCCAAAGCCTCAGAATTGATCCATCAGCAAGCTCATCCCGATGCCAATATTATTTTCGGCACCGTCATCGATGAATCCATGAAGGAAATGGTCAAAGTGACGGTGATTGCGACCGGATTCGAACAAAATGACCAGCACGATCAAGTGACTCCGCAGGAAATCATTTCCCATCCAAAAAACCCGACTCCCCCGCCTTTTGAGGTTCCCCAGAAAACGCCGCCTTATTTGTTCGAGCCGCAGCGGGAAGAACCGGCCTGGGAACAGCCGAGCAGCCGTCCCTCCTGGGAAAGACAATGGGATTCCTATGAAACCCCATCCTTTATCCGCAAAAACAAAAACACGTCCATAAGAAAAACTCCGAATGATTACAGCTGATTTGATCATTAGGGACTGCAGCCAGCTCATCACTTGCCGCGGACCTATCCCCAAGCGGAAAGAGGCTCTCCGCTCTGCGGGTGAAATGGATCACGGCTGCATTGCTTCCCAAAAGGGAACCATTGTTTTTACCGGTACAACCGCCGAGCTGGAAGATAATGTTCAAGCGGAACCGGATTGTGAATTCATAGACGGTCGCGGTTTAACCGCTCTCCCCGGGCTGGTCGACAGCCATACACACCTGCCTTTTGCGGGAAGCCGTGAGAACGAATTCAAACTCCGGCTGGAAGGAGCCACCTATCTTCAGTTAGCTGAAATGGGAATGGGCATCCAGTCCACGGTCGCTCAGACCCGCAAAATAACCCGGAAAAAACTGGCTGCACTGTGCGCGGAACGGCTGGACAGCATGCTGCTTCACGGGACCACAACTGTGGAAGCCAAAAGCGGTTACGGCCTGAACCTGGAAGATGAAGTCAAGCAGCTGCAGGCTTTGAAAGAAGCCGGTCAGGAACATCCCATCGACATCGTTCCCACTTTTATGGGAGCGCATGAAGTCCCGCCGGAATATAAAAACCGGAAAAATGAGTATATTGACCTCCTTACGCAAACCATCATTCCGGAAATCGGTTCCGCGGGACTGGCAGAATTTTTTGACGTCTTTTGCGAAGAAAGCGTATATTCGGTGGATGAATCCCGCCGTTTGATTCGCGCTGCTAAGGACCACGGCTTTAAAATAAAGATTCACGCAGATGAATTTGTGTCGCTGGGGGGCGCCCAGCTGGCCGCTGAAGAAGGCGCTGTTTCCGCCGAACACCTCATCGCCGTTTCCCAAGAGGGCATCAAAAAATTGGCGGAAAGCCAGACAGCAGCTATTCTGCTTCCCGGTGTCCCGTTTTTTCTTATGCAGGAAAAAAGGGCGCCCGCCCGCGCTTTAATCGAAGCCGGGGCTATCCCGGTTTTGGCAACCGACTTCAATCCCGGGAGTTCCATGACGGAATCCCTCTTTTTTATTCTTCAATTGGGAATCTTCACCATGAATATGAGCTTGGAAGAAGTTCTCAATGCCGGCACCGCTAATGCGGCTTATGCGGTTGACCGGCATGCCGGAGTGGGCAGCCTGGAACCCGGCAAGCAAATGGATGTCATCCTTTGCGATGCACCCAACTATGCTTATCTCTTCTACCATTTCGGTGTCAATCCGGTCAGGCACGTCATTAAAAACGGGAAATTAGCAGTGCGAGACAGACTGCTGATCTAACCTGCATTTGACACGACAGCGTGCGGGATGCCTTTCCTTCCATTGTGGTATATAATACCTTCTTATATTTAAGAAATGGAGAAAATTATGAAAAAC
>CAYRTV010000026.1:0-14930 GCA_964427225.1 uncultured Eubacteriales bacterium | reverse complement strand
AGGCCGGGAAAGATCACTTACTGTCATAAAATAACCGTGAAATATGAAAAAGTATTTGGAAGCTGTCGATCTGGAAAAAAACTACGGCAAAAAACAAGTTGTCCGCAATGTCTCTGTGCGGGTTCACAGCGGAGAAATTATCGGATTACTGGGGCCTAACGGGGCCGGTAAGACAACCACATTTTCTTTAATACTGGGATTGATTCCTATGGACGGAGGTAAAGTTTATCTGGACGGCAAGGATATCACCCGGCTGCCTATGTTTTTGCGCGCCAGAAGAGGATTGTGCCTGCTTCCGCAAGAACCCTCCTCCTTTCGTAAACTTACAGTAGAAGATAACCTGCGCGCCGTCCGTGAGTCTCTCAGGCAACGCGCAGGGACGAAAAATAACATACGCAATATTCTCAAAGAAATCGGCTTGAGCTCTTTAAAAGAAGCGAAGGCTTATACTCTTTCTGGAGGTGAAAGGCGGCGGCTGGAAATCGCGAGGGCTTTGGCGACGGAGCCTGCGTTTATCCTGCTTGATGAACCTTTTACCGGAATCGATCCCTTGGCGGTGAATGACCTTCAGGACATTATTTCCGGGCTCAAAGCAAAAGGGCTGGGACTTTTAATTACCGACCATAGTGTCAGGGAAACGTTGAAGATCACCGACAGAGCGTATATTATAGATAAAGGCGAAGTCCTCATGGAAGGGGCTCCCCAGGAGATTGTTGCGTCTATGGATGTAAAAAAAAGTTATTTGGGTGAAGAATTTGATTTAGAATAAAAAAATGGCTTTAAAACAACAACTTAACCAAAGGCAAACCCAGAAATTAATTTTGGCGCCCGCCCTGCAGCAGGCAATCAAGCTTTTGCCTTTGACCAATCTGGAACTGATAGAAGTGATTGACACTGAATTATCCCAAAATCCGGTTTTGGAATTGAACGAGGAACGTGAAAAGGATGAGAATAAAGATAATACGGAAGAAGTGAATCCGGAAGAAAGGGAAGATAAAGAAAAGAACGAAGAAGAAAAGGAATTTGAAGCTTACTTTGAAGAATATTTTGATAACCGTTTCAATACGCCGAATATCCGGGAACAGAAAGAAGCCCCGTCTTTGGAAAGCTTTGTTTCCAATTCAACGTCCCTTTGGGACCATCTGGATTGGCAGGCTAATCTTACCTTTTTCGAGGAAAAGGAAAAAGAGATCGCCCTCTATATTATCGGAAATATCAATGAAGACGGTTATTTGAAGACACCGGTGGAAGAGATTGCTGAAACCATGAACGCCTCTTATGATCAGGTGGAGCAGATACGTCATGAGATCATGCACTTTGATCCGATCGGCGTCGGCAGTCTTGATCTGAAGGAAGCTCTGCTGTTTCAATTAGTTTATTTGGATATGGGTGATGAGATCACCAAAAGAATCATTAGTGATTCTTTTTATTTGCTGGAAAAGTCAGATTATCCTCAAATCGCTAAAAATCTTGATATATCAATGGAAGAGGTTAAGTCCCACATTGATATTATAAGAAAGTTGGATCCCAATCCCGGAAAAAAATACAGCCAGGAAAAGACTTTTTATGTGGTGCCCGATATTATTGTAAAAAAGGAAGGGGAACGGTATACCGTTACTCTTAATAATGAGGGTCTTCCTCAGCTGCGGATCAATAAATTTTACCGCCGAATGCTGGCTAAAGCCGCACATAATAATCCGGAAGCCCATGAATTCCTGAAAGAAAAAATGAAAAAAGCATTCTGGTTTTTACGCAGTCTGGATCAGAGAAACAATACGATTCACAAGGTCGCCCGGTATATCGTGGATAAACAAAAGGATTTTATTGAAGAAGGCCTTGAGTATATCAAACCATTAACATTAATCGAATTGGCTCAGGAAATAGGTGTCCATGAGTCCACCGTAGGCCGGGTGGTGGCCAACAAATACATTTTGACCCCGCGGGGATTGTTTTCTTTGAAATATTTTTTTCATAAATCCGTTTCCGGACAATATGGGGAAGAAATTTCCACGCTCCGCATTAAAGAGCGAATCAAGCAGCTGGTTGACAGGGAGGACCGGGACAATCCTATGAGCGATATAGAAATCGATGAGGTTTTAGCGAAAGAAAATTTTAAAATCGCCCGGAGGACGGTCGCCAAATATCGAAAGCAATTGCGCATATCTCCTTCTCATATAAGGAAGAGGAAGTATTTAATGGAGGAAGCTTAATGAAAATAAATTATACGGCCCGGAATACTCATTTAACGCCCCAAATAAAAAAATTATGTGAAAGAAGAATCCTGTCGATTGAAAAGCTGCTGGAGCCCCCGGTAGAAACAGATCTTATTCTTTCTGTGGAGAAGTATCGCCACATTGCGGAAGTTAATGTTCGGGCGAAAGGGATCAAATTAAATACGCAGGAAGAAACCCGGGATATATATAGTTCCATTGGGCTTGCGTTTGATAATATAGAAAGACGGGCAAAAAAAGAAAAAGAAAAAATCCGCGAAAAAAGGCGGAAAAATAAAAATATCAGTCCCTATCCTTTGATCGAGGATGAAGAAGATGAAGAAGAATCTCCCCTGCGCGTGCTGCGGAGTAAGAATTATTCCTTGAAACCATTGTCGGTGGACGAAGCTGTGCTCATGTTTGAATCGATGCGCGATGATGCCTTTGGATTTCGCGTTTTCGGAACCAAGCGGTGGGCGGTTTTATTTCGCCGGAAAGATGGACATATCGGATTGATGGAACTGGAATGAATTGAGAGGAGACCGTGAAAGTTAGCAATCTGTTAATGCGGGATATGATTCTGTTTGATTTAAACAGCGAAGACCAGGATGATGTGCTGAAAGAAATGGTGAAGTTTTTGAAAGACAGGCGCAAGATTATCAAAGAAAAAGAGTTGTTGGATAAATTGAAGAAGCGGGAAGAGCTGGGCAGTACCGCTATCGGCAATGGAGTGGCTATCCCTCACTGCAAAAGCAAAGCTGTAAAGGAATCTTTGGTGCTGCTTGCCGTTTCCAGGGCTGGGATTCCCTTTAATGCGATGGATGAGAAACCGGCCCATCTTTTTTTTCTTGTGGTATCTCCACCAGAAAACCCGAGTTTGAATCTTCAGATTCTGGCGGCCATCGCTCATTTGGTCCGAAAGAGCAAAGATTTATTTCGAAAAATCGAGAAGGCCAACAATACGGGTGAAGTCATGGATGTTATATCGGAGGAAGAGGAAAAACTGAATGAATCCGAATAAGCCCGGTGCCGGTGCGAAGGATCAAATTGTATCGGGAGGATTGATAAAAATTCATGATCTTGGTGTTCTTGTCATTGGGGACAGTGGAGTTGGAAAAAGCGAGAGTGCTCTAGAGCTGGTCTCCCGGGGTTGGCGATTCGTTTCTGACGATGTCACCCGGCTGAAAAAAACCGGGCCTCAAACCGTGCGGGGTGAGCCCCCGGAATTGAGCCGGTATTTTATGGAGATTCGCGGCTTGGGTGTTATTAATATTAAACAAATATTCGGTCCGGAGTCTGTCTGCCGCAGTTCGGAAATACATTTAATCATCAATTTGAAGAAATGGGAAGAAGGCAAGGAATATGACAGGCTGGGACTCAAGCCTCAGGAAATGGCTGCCTATGGGGATGTGCAAGTTCCTCAGATCACGATTCCGGTTGCTCCGGGTCGGAATATTGCGACTTTGATTGAGGTGGCCTGCAAAGTCTATATATTGCGCAAAAAAGGATATCATGCACCTGAAGAAATCTCGCGCCGGCTCAACCGTGAGCTGAGATTTGGGCAGGACATTAAGAATGAAAACAGCAAGGAATGATCAGTTTATTATTATTACCGGTGTTTCCGGTTCCGGGAAAACGATTGTCAGCCGGTTTCTGGAAGATTTCGGTTATTACTGCATGGATAACCTCCCTGCCAAGTTAATTCCCAATTTTGTTGATTTGTGGAAACGCAAAGAAGTGGAGATTGAGAAAGTGGCGCTGGTGGTCGATATCCGTGAACCCGGATTCACCTCTGAATTTCCCGAAGTGCTTGAATCCATTCGGAATATCGTTTCTCCCCGCTTGATTTTTTTAGATGCCTCCGATGAAACTTTGATCAAACGGTTCAGTGAGAGCAGACGGCCCCATCCCTTGATGGCGGAAGGTTCTGTTATTGACAATATTCATTTGGAAAGAAAACGCCTCAACAACATAAAAAAACTGGCCGACGAAGTCATTGATACCTCGACAACCAGCATCCCCGAATTAAAAAAACTGCTGGCAAAAAAATTTGTGGATACAGCCCAGATGAAGATGCAGATCATGATCGTCAGCTTTGGGTATAAATATGGAATTCCTTTGGATTCGGATTTAGTCTTTGATACCCGGTTTCTGCCCAATCCTTTTTATGTGGACACGCTGAGGGAAAAAACCGGGCGGGAGAAAGAAGTGGAAAAATATGTGTTCAAATCTTCCCGAAGCCGGAAATTCCGCGATAAACTGCTGAGTTTTGTCCATTATTTAATCCCCAATTTTATTGATGAAGGAAAAAGCTATTTAACGATTTCTATCGGATGCACGGGAGGACGGCACCGGTCCGTGACCATTGCGGAGGAGTTGAAGGAATTTTTGGTGGTAAAGAATTACAACGCCCGCGTCACCCATCGCGATGTTTTTAAGTAATTAACTTAAGCTTGAAGAGAATACGTGATAAAATGATGCTGTCCGATAGCCGATAAGCGGAATTGGGTTGCTGTATTTGACGCAGCCGGCAGCAAACAAAAACCGGGAAGCGCGTCTGAAGAGGTTATGGCATGATAGGCGGAATAATCGTATCACACGGAAAGCTGGCCGAAGAACTTTTAAATGCATTGACAATCATATTGGGAGAAGCTGTCAATATAGAGGCCATCTCAATCGGATGGTATGATGATGTGGAAGAATCCAAACGAAAGATCAATAAAAGCCTGAAACGGGTTGATCAAAAGAACGGGGTTTTGATATTCACGGACATGTTCGGGGGGACCCCCTCTAATTTAAGTTTCAGTTTCATGAAAGACGGCCAGGTTGAAATCATTACCGGAGTTAATCTTCCCATGCTGATAAAATTTGTTTCTCTTCAGAGGAGCAACAATCTCAAAGAAGTGGCTAAGAAAGTTGTTGAACAAGGCAAAAAAAATATTCATTTAGCGGGTGCGCTCTTGAATAAGAAGAGCTGACCTTTTTTAGTAATCCCATGATAAAAAAAACCGCAACCATTAAAAACAAGTTAGGCCTTCATGCCCGTGCCGCCGTGAAATTTGTCAATTTAGCCAACCGCTTTTCATCAGCTGTGAAAATTATTAAGGACGGAAATGAAATTGACGGCAAAAGTGTCCTGGGAATTCTGACCCTGGCCGCAGTCAGGGGATCCCAGATAACATTGAAAATCAGCGGCGAGGACGAAAATATTGCCGTGGAAAACCTGATTGCCCTGATCGAGGACAAATTTCAGGAGGAAGAATAAGGATATGGATTATTTCAGGCTCAGGGGCACGGGCGTCTCCCCCGGAATTGCCGTTGGCGAGGTCAAACTCTCTGAGCGGGTGGTGTTTACCGAGAGAAAGGACCTCATTGATTCCAATCAGGTGGATGCCGAGATCAAGCGGCTGAACAGCGCGGTGGATCGGACCGGACGCCAGATTGAGGAATTAAGGGATCAAATCAAAACCAAACTGGGGGCTGAACATTCTTTTATTTTTGAAGCACATTTATTGATATTAAAAGATAAATCATTGATGACGAACCTGAGGAAAATTATTCGGGGTGAAAAATGCCGTTCGGAATGGGCCATATCCCAGGTCAACAAGGAATACACCCGGATTTTTGAATCAATATCCGATGAATATTTTCGTCAGCGGAAATATGATCTGACCGATGTTTTATCCAAGCTGTATATGAATCTGGAGGATAAAATTTTCGACCAGCATGATGATGAGAAGGAAAAAGTTTTAGTGGCTCATGACCTGCTGCCTTCCGAGGCCGCTCACCGGCTCACCAAGGGGAATATCATTGCGGTCGCCCTGGATATGGGCGGAACCACTTCCCACACCGCCATTCTGGCTAGATCATTGAATATTCCTGCTGTTATGGGGCTGAGCCATATTACGCAAAAGGTAAAAAATGGAGATCTCTTGATAGTGGATGGATCTGATGGTGGGGTTATCATCAATCCTCCGCTGGCAATCCGGCGCGAGTTTTTCAGTAAGCAGGAAAAATATGAAGATTACCGCAAGGAATTGCAAAAAACCGCCTCCCTGGAATCAAAAACACTGGACCAGGTTCATTTTGTTCCCCTGGCGAATATTGAACTTCCCGATGAAGTCAAAATGGCGCTATCTTTAGGGGCGGAAGGTATCGGCCTTTTTCGTACGGAATTCATTTTTTTTCAAAGCCAGGATCTGCCCACCGAAGAAGACCATTTTAAAGCCTATTCACAAATCGCTGGAAGAGCATCCCCCTTTCCGGTTTATATCCGGACGATGGACATCGGCGGAGAAAAAAATTTACCTCAGATGAAAATTGAAAAAGAACCGAATCCGGCTCTGGGGCTCCGCGCCATCCGGTTTTCTTTAAAGGAAAGACAGATTTTCAAGACGCAAATCAGAGCGATATTGCGGGCCAGCGTTCGTAAAAATGTCCGAATCCTCATACCCATGATCACCGGGATTGAAGAAGTGGAAGAAGTAAAACTGATCATGGAAGAGGTGAAACAGGAATTGAGAGCCGGAAAAGTGAAGTTTGATGAGAACATTCAGCTTGGTGTTATGATAGAGGTGCCGGCGGCGGCCGCTATAACGGATAAACTGATCAAAGAAGTGGATTATGTCAGTGTGGGGACCAATGATTTGATTCAGTATTATCTGGCGGTGGACCGCACAAATGAACTGGTTTCTTATATGTTCAACCCCCTGCATCCATCGGTTCTCCGGCTGCTGAGGTTTATCATCTCCAGTGCGCAAGAGGCAGGAAAAGAAGTAACCTTGTGCGGAGAGATGGCGGCTGACCCGTTGTCCGCCATCGTGCTTTTAGGGCTGGGTCTGCGTCAATTCAGCATGAATCCGATTTTTATCCCCAAAGTGAAAAAGGCCTTGCGGTCGGTCAAGGTGCAAACGGCCGAGGAGCTTGTGGAAGAAGTGATGGCATTAAGAACAGCTCAGGAAATCGAGGAACGCTTGATTGAGAAAATCCTGGTAAAACATCCGCAGGCCTTGTTAACGTCCGATGTTACTTAGAATTTTCCGGACCAGTGCGCCCATAATTATCCTGTAAACGGACAATGTCGTCTTCTGCGGAAGAGCCAATCCAGATTTCCATGATCCGCGCTGGTTGTGTTCCTATGTTTTTGACGCGGTGGGGAGTTTCTGCGGGAATAAATATTTCCTCTCCCGGAACCGGATTCCAAACCCGATCTCCCAGGGTCATTTCCAGTCCTTTGTCCAAAACCACCCAAAATTCGCTGCGGTGATGGTGGTATTGCAGGGATAAAACACCCCCGGGATTCACAGTAATGATTTTTAGTGATCCGGCATTTTCGTGCGGAAAGACGCGGAACTTTCCCCAGGGACGGATCTCTTGAGTAATGCCGTTGCGGAACATATCTTCTTCAGATCGAGTCATTTTTCAGCCATTTAAGTTAAATCAGATCAGCTGCCCTAAATTAAAAAGGCACGTCTTCTTCTTCGTCATTATCAAAATCAGGGAAAGAATCATCATCTGCGGGGAACTCATCTTCGGAGGATTGCTTTTTGACAGCCTTTTCTTTGGTGAAATTGCGGGTTTCCTCAGCCTCATCTCTTCGTCCCAGCAAGGTGATACTGTAGGCATGAATTTTTGTTGTATAGCGCTGATTGCCGTCCCTGTCCTGCCACTTATCCGTCTTCAGCCGGCCTTCAACCAGGATCTGCTTGCCTTTGTTCAGGTATTTTTCACAAAACTCGGCTAACTTTCCCCATGAGACAATCTTATGCCATTCCGTGCGGTCCGTGCTTTCATTGTTTTGAGGATTAAACAGGCGTTCATTCGTTGCCAGGGAGAAATTGGCGACAGCGCGGTTCGATTGGGGGATATACCGGATCTCCGGATCTCTTCCCAAGTGCCCCACTAAAATGACTTTGTTAAAACTATTCACATCTCTCATTGGAATTTCCTATCTCCTTGATTTTTTGTTGGGCGATGCGGGTTTCTTCTTCCAATGGGAATTTTGTTATAAGCAGTCGGAATACGGCCAGGGCGTCTTCGTCCCTATCCATTTCCATAAGACTAATGCCTTTTTTCAGATATGCTGCAGGGATTTTATCCCCTCCCGGGTATGTCAGAATCAATTGATTGAACTGTTCAATGGCATTCTTGAATTCTTTTTGGCTGAAATAACATTCACCTTCCCAATACATGGCATTATCTGCCAGAGGGCTTTCGGGGAAATGTTCGATATAGATGGAAAAACCTTCAATAGCCAGCTGATAATTGCCTTTTAAATAGTCGGAACGGGCTAAGTTATATACCTCCTGAGGGGACAGGCTGGGGTCAAGGGGAGGTTTAGGCGGCTGGGATTGACTCTCGGTTTCCTCCTCATCCATCGTTTGTCCTTCTGCTGCAGTTCCGGCGGTATCTTCACCGGTTTCGGCTTCCCTCAGCTCTTCTTGATCCTCTAGGGCAGGGACGGTTCCCCGTTTAATCTCGATTAAATCTTCTGCGATGGTGGAAATGTGCTGAGCGATGGAATCAAATTTTTCCATCAATATTTGAAATTGGGAAGGAATTTTTTCTTGTTCATTTTGAATTTTGACTTGTTCCGTGCGAACAGCTTGAACCATTTGGGTTAAGTCCCGGAGCTGCTTAATGACGCCTTCCATGCTTTCCTGAGCTTTTCGGTTCTGTTCTTCCAGTTTTAAAATCTTTTTTTTGAGGATTTGGATGTCCTTATACATCAACTCATAAGCCTTTTCTTTCTTATCCGCGCCCGGAAATGAAATAAGCAGGCTCCATCCCAGCAGGATCAGAAGGGCACCGAAAGTCAGCCGCTTAAACATTTATTTTTCAATAACCGTAAATTCAGCGCGTCTGTTTTTTGCCCAGGCCGTTTCGTTATGTCCGGGATCAAGGGGCTGGCTTTTTCCATAGGAAATCGTTTCCATCCGGTCAACATCAATTCCCATAGAAATCAGAAAATCCTGCACAGCTTTGGCCCGTTTTTCCCCCAGCGCCAGGTTGTATTCCTCAGTTCCGCGTTCGTCGCAGTGACCTTCAATGAGAACTCTTGCGGACTCCCATTTTTTCAGCCATTGAGCGTTATCCTGAAGAACAGTTTCCTGGTCATCTCGAATGGTATACTCGTCGAAGTCAAAATGGATCATTTCCAGGGGTTTTTCAGCATTAAGCTCTTCCAGGGACTTTTGTGCAAAAATCTCTTCTTCCGTCAGCTCAGGCTCCTCAGCCGGTGGTTTTTCTACTTTTTCCACCTTCGGCTGCTCCTGCGTCTGCGGGGGAGGCGGTGTCTGTTCCACTTCTTTCCGGCAGGAACTAAAAAAAGCCAATACTAAAACGCAAGTTAGGGATAGGACGAGAAGTTTTTTCATGAGAACTCCTTTGGATTTTTTTTATTGCTGTTCATAATAATTCATTTGAATCAGCAGTCTGCTTCATTTTTTATACACGTAACATTTTTCCTTGTCAACAGGAATACCAAAATTAATCATTATTTTCGCGACCAGTCCGGAAGCTTATTTTCACCAATTGATGTTAAACGCCTGAGATTCGCCCCGTCATAGTCGATCGAATACAGCTGAATGGTCCCTGTGCGGCTGGAAGAGAATACCAAGTGTCTGCCGTCGGGAGACCAGGCCGGTGATTCATTTCGGGAAAATCCTTCGGTAAGTTTAATGATTTGATTGCTGCGAAGGTTGAGAATATAGAGATCGAATACCGCTCTAACCCGGGAAACATAGGCGATTCTATCTCCGGTGGGAGACCAGGCCGGCGCATCATGATAATTGCCGCCGAAACTGACCCGCCTGACGTTGGTTCCTTCCGCATCCATAATATATATCTGGGGAGATCCCAGGCGGTCGGATGTGAACGCGATCTCCCGGCCGGTGGGAGACCAGCTGGGGGCGGTATCGATAGCGCGGTTGTACGTCAGCCGGCGGATGCTGGTTCCGTCCGCATTGCACACATATATTTCAGAGTTGGATTCATCTTCGGTCGAGCAGAAAACCATTTTAGACCCGTCGGGAGAAAAATTGGCTCCGAAGCTGGTGCCTTTATCATAGACAAGTTTGCGTTCGCCGGCAAAGGGGTTCAATAAGTATAAGCCGGCCCGCCGCTTGATGTAGTGGGTGTATGCGATGGTCTGCGTGTCGGCTGACCAGGCCGGCATGTAATCCTTTTCCCGGTTAAAGGTCAACCGGATTTGATTATGGCCGTCATAATCCATCATATAAAGTTCGTCATTGCCGTCCCGGTTGGAAACAAAAACAATTTTGGTGGTGAATACCGGAGCTTCACCGTATAGAAGCATAAATTCATTGGCCAGTTTATGGCCGGTTAATCGCAACAGGGACAATTCGGTTTGGAAGCGCTTGCCTTTGATGAACCGGGCAGCCTTGACGTCATAGATTTTGGCCTCAAATATAATGCCCTCATCGGCCGGAGTCACCTGTCCCACCAACAGCAGTTTCGCTTGAATGGATTCCCAGTCCTTGAAGTTGATTCGTTCCGGGTTGTCCGGATCGATTCCGGCAATATAGTCATAATAATTGTTGGGCAGGGGATTGAATACCCGGCTGTACTTCAAATCAGCGGATATGACTTCCCGCAGCATACGGGCCGCATTCTGAACGGCATCGGAATCACCTCCCTCGATAAACGCGGGAACCGCAACGGGTATCACAGGCATCCCTTCCTTGATGGTCATCACCACTTCCTGCTGGGCGGATAAAGGGATAACGGATAAACCGGCAGCCAGGCCGGCGATGAGAATAAAAATGGTTGGAAATAGAATTTTTGTTTTCATTGTCCGTGCTCAAATATTAAACGAATGATAAGATAATCGTCCTCATAATCGTTCGGAAGAGGGGGAAAAGGAGAGGCGGAACGGACCGCCCGCAATGCGGACAAATCCAGGGACCGGATCTGGCTGGATTCCAGGATTTCCGGTTCCGAAATACGGCCGTCCTTGAGTATTCTGAATTTTATGGTGGTGAAGTAGTCTCCCGTCACTCCGGTTGTGATCCGGGAGGTGAACCAGTTATTGGATATCCTGGCGTGAATCTGCTGCAGATAATACGTGTAAGGAAAAGTGGATAAGCCGATCTGCGAAGCATATTCAGAACCGAATCCGTAACCTCCTCCTGAACCAACCCCAAGCTTTAATCCAGGACCCCCGCCGCTTCCGCTGCCGCCCTCACCTTCTTTGCTTGTGGTCTTGGCAGCGGTTTTAGCCACGGTTTTTTCCTGTTTTCTTATGGCGGTTTTTTTCTTTGGGGGTGTCTTTTTTCCCCGCTCCGGTTTTTCCACCGGATACCGCAGCGCATCGGGTTGAACTTGCTGCAGGTTTTGCGGCGTGGTCAATTCACTGAGATTTTCCCTGGGAGCGACCGGGGTTTCGGAAATTTCCTCCGCCTCTCCGCCTCCGGCAGGTTCTCCCCCGCCGCCACCACCGCCTCCTCCTCCAAAAGAAATGATATTCACGTAATGGGTCATTCCTTTACGGGAAGCTCCGGGGAGGTGAGGGGAAATCAGGAGGAAAATAAAAAGGGCCAGGTGAGCGGCAGCGGATATGATCACCGAACGCTTAAAGTTCCGGAATTCTTTTTCTGCGGCTGTCATTTTCTAATCCGTTTCTTCTTCGGTGGGTTTAACCACCAGCCCTACGACTTCCACACCTGTTTTTTTAATGATATCCAGAATGTTAATGACGAAACCATAGGGAAGCTGCTCATCAGCCCGGATAAAAACCACTTTTCGTTCTTTCCCGTAAAAATATTCATTTAATTTCTGTTCCAGCAGAAATTGATTCATGACCTGGTCCTGGATATGAATATATTTATCCCGGGTGATGGTGAGAGTTAAGCCTTCATCGGCGGGAGCCGCTTGCGATTCGGCCTGGGGAAGGTCAACGGATATACCCGATTGCATCATGGGCGCGGTCACCATGAATATAATCAGCAGCACCAGCATCACATCCACTAGAGGTGTGACGTTGATTTCAGAAAGAGAAGCTCCGCTCTCTCTGCGGTTTATCGAGCGATATTTAAAGGCCATAGAGTCTTTCGGCGATTCCTATGAACTCAATGGAGAAATCTTCCATTTCAGATATCATTTCTTTGATCCGGTGAAGAAAATAATTGTAAGCAATGACGGCGGGAATAGCGGCGAATAAGCCCAAAGCCGTAGCGATCAGGGCTTCTGCAATTCCCGGGGCTACAGTTTCCAGGCCGGCTGTCTTGGTCAACCCGATTTCCTGAAAGGCATTCATGATGCCCCACACCGTGCCGAACAGCCCGATAAACGGAGTCGCGCTCCCGGTGGTCGCAAGGAAACTCATCATTTTCTCCAGCCGCGTGACTTCTTGATTAGAGGCTTTGATCAGAGCCCGGTTGATTGATTCTAACCGGTCCTGGGTCAATTTTTCCTGAGGCTTGGCTTTTTTGAAATAAACCAGTTCCCGAAAACCGGAGCGGAACATATTCGCCAAAGGGCTGTCCTTGTACTGCTGAGCGGCTTTGTTGACCTCCATAAGATCCCGGCTCTTACGGAATGTTTTAAGGAATTTTTCGGATTGCCGGTCGGCCTTTTTCAAGGTGCTTCGCTTAAAAAAAATAATAGCCCAGGAAAAAACCGAGAAAAAAAGCAGCACCAGCAGGACCAGCTGCACAATTATACTTGCCTGGAGGATTAATTGAAAAAATTTCATTGCCTTCTCATGTCAATATATATTTCTCATCCCAGTATATATTAAGCTTCAAAAAGTAGCACATGCCTGATAGCTTGTCAAATAGCGCCGGGGGGCGTTGCCGCCTATATTAAACGACGCGGACGAGGGTATGGATGCATCATTTTTGTTTCCACAGCATTCCTTGATAGAATATAATTAACTTGGGCCGCCCATATCACTCCGGGGCGCGAAAAGAATTTAAGTTCAGGTTAAATGCGAAAAATAATCAAAGACAAGCAAAACGGGCGCAAGGGAACCCAATTCAATCCGGCCCAGGTTCTGGGCGTAAGTTTTTTGGGAGCTATTGCTGTGGGAACCGGGCTTTTGATGATTCCCGCCTGTACGGTCAGCGGCCGTATTGCATTCATAGATGCGTTATTCACCTCCACATCAGCTGTGTGCGTGACGGGTTTGATTGTCCAGGACACCGCGGTTTATTTTACCTCGCTGGGACAAGGCATCATTCTTGTTCTCTTTCAATTGGGGGGGTTAGGTATCATGACTTTTTCAACCCTGGTCATGCTGATGGCGGGCAAAAAAATTTCATTTAAGGACCGGATTATCATTCAGGAAGGGTTTCATCATGCATCGCCGTCAAATTTAAAATCATTGATCAGGAATATCTTTCTTTTCACCATTGCACTGGAATTGCTGGGCGCGATAGGCCTTTATCTGCATTGGAGAGATGACTTTTCCGGGATTCAGGCGGGATTCCATGCCGTTTTTCATTCGGTTTCCGCTTTTTGCAATGCGGGTTTCGCCCGTTTCAGCAACAGCTTTGAATCGTATCAAGGAGATCTATTTGTCAACGCGGTGCTGATAATTCTGATAGTGCTGGGCGGGCTGGGATTTTTAGTTTTGCATGAATCTTTTGAAATCATTGGGGATAAAATCCGGAAAAAGCGTCACCGTCTGTCTCTGCATATGCGTATGGTTCTGGTTACCACACTGGTTTTATTATGCGGCGGATCTTTGCTGTTTTTAGTTTTGGAATATGCAGGGTCTTTGAAAGAATTCCCTCTTATGGAAAAAGGTGCGGCAGCTCTTTTTCAAGCGGTTACGCCCCGGACGGCGGGTTTTAATACCTTGGATCTCCATCTGCTGGGGCCGGCAACGGTCTTTATGCTGATTTTGCTGATGTTTATAGGTGCGGCTCCCGGGTCAACCGGCGGCGGCGTGAAAGTAACGACCTTGGGAGTTCTCTTTTCTTTTATCTGCTCCCGCCTGGCGGGGCGGCAGTCGGTGAATTTGAGCCGGCGGACGCTGCCTTTTGATTTGATCACCAAAGCCTTCACTCTTTTAGCCCTGAGCATAACCGTTATTGCCCTGGCCGTGTTTATACTTTTAATAACCCAGCCGGGAATGGGATTCCAAGCTGTCATTTTCGAAGTCTTTTCCGCTTTCGGAACCGTCGGTTTGTCTCTGGGCGCGACCCCGGAATTGAACGGGATAGGAAAGACGGTCATTATTCTGACCATGTATATCGGGCGTATCGGGCCGCTGACGTTTTTATATGCATTCAGCCGGGAAAGGCCCCGGGGCCGCTATGAGTATGTGGAAGAAACAGTCATGATCGGATAAGGAGAGATGTAATGAAATTTGCTGTCATCGGATTAGGGAGTTTTGGATCCCATATCGCGAAGAAATTATATGAAAACGGGGAAGAAGTTCTGGCGATAGATCATGACCGGGACCGGATCGAGCTTTTGAAAAACCATGTTTCCCATGCCGTCCATATGGAGGCCGCGGATAAGGAAAATCTGGAGGCTTTGGGGATCAAAGATATGGATGTCGTGATCGTGAGCTTGGGGCCGAACATGGAAGCATCCATCTTAACGGTTCTTTATCTGCATGAATTGGAGGTCAAGCGGATCGTTGCCAAAGCATTGACCGAAGATCATAAAAAAATTCTGGATTCGGTGGGCGCCACGGAAGTGATATATCCGGAAAAGGATATGGCCATTCGCACGGCACTCAAATTGAGC
>CAYRTV010000025.1:0-15232 GCA_964427225.1 uncultured Eubacteriales bacterium | reverse complement strand
GAATAGAATTTTCTGATACATTTATTTTCATGAATAATTCAGAAGAAAAAAACAGTTCTGTAGCGTGTGTTGAATGTCCTATCTGCCGTTCCCGTATATGGGTCGATGTGAAGAAACACGATGTTATCAAATCTGAAAAATCAAAAAAAATCAAAGAGACTTTGGATCAATTGCTGGCAAAAGAACAAGTGAAAAAAACTCATTTGGACAGCAAGCTTGACTCGACAGCGGCTATGGCCCGAGAAAGAAAAAAACAGGCTGAAGATAAATTTGCCCAGGCTTTTTCAAAGCTTAAAGAACCAGAATAACACGGCCTGTAATCTTGGAAAACGATCTCTCAAAACTCAAGTCTGGAACCACTCTGCAGCCCTATAACAAAACAAGCCGGCTGAACAAACCGAGCAGACAGAATAGACGGGAAAGACTTAGCTAGACTAACTTCCGATCTGAGTTTCATCTTCCCGGATTTTGGGGGCCATGGTAAGGCCGGTAAATCCGAAAAGAATCAGAAAGAAAACCGAAATATAATTCATGAATGCCCAGGGAAGATAGGCGAAAGTGGACACGCCGATGGTTCCGGTTATGTAAACGCCCGCCATGCTCCAGGGAATAAGCGGGACGATAATGGCACCGCTTTCTTCAGCGATCCGGGATAAATTTTTAGCTGCGAGATTCTTGCGGCGGTACACCGGAGCCAGAAGTTCTTCCGGAATGATCATCGATAGATAAGAACTGCCGGTAACCAGGGCGGTGACCATACTGGCGGCAACTGTCGTCAATACGATGCTGGAAACCTTGCGGGCGAATTTCATGACCCGGTCCAGCAAGACGGAAAGCATTCCGGTAGACTGCATAATGCCCCCGAAACTAAACGCGGTGAATGCAACCAGCTGCGTTTCCATCATACTCATCATGCCTCCGCGCGAAATCAGTTGATCTACCTGGGCTGCTCCCGTATCGGCCTGGAATCCGGTGTTGACGGCGGTGGCGATTTCCGGAACCGATGCTTTTTGAAAAATCACGGCCAAAACGCCGGCTGTAAGTGAGGACAACAGCATGCCCGGAATGGTGGGTTTTTTGGTCGCAGCAAAATAAAAAACCACAGCCATCGGCAGCAGCAGCAAGATACTAAATTGAAAATTTTCTTTCAAGGTGGTGGTTATGATACGCATTTCAGACGAATCTACGGCGGCACCGCTGTAACCTAAACCAACAAAAAAGTATATGAGCAGCCCAATAAGCCAGGCAGGAACAGCGGACCACATCATATGTTTAATGTGGTCGAATAAATTTGATCCGGCGGCGACGGGTGCCAAATTGGTAACATCGGAAAAAGGAGACATTTTATCGCCGAAATAAGCTCCGGAAACAACAGCGCCTGCGGCCGGCCCTAAAGGGATATTCAGCCCCATGGCAATGCCGATAAAAGCAACCCCTAAGGTTCCTATAGTGCCCCAGGAAGTTCCAGTGGCGACAGAGGTCAATGAACAGACAAAACAGGCTGTGACCAGGAAGAATTTGGGGGAGATCAGTTTCAGGCCGTAGTAAATAACCATGGGAATTGTCCCGGAGGCAATCCAGGAGCCGATCAATATTCCGACACATAGCATGATCAAAATCGCGGGCATAGCCTTGTGAATGCCGTCAACAATGCCTTTTTCCATTTCAGACCAATCGAATTTCAAGAAATATCCCAATATTCCGGTGAGAAATGCAGCCGCAACCAACAGCACCTGGGGGCGGATCTTGTATACTCCATAACCGACACCGAGCAGCAGCCCCATCGCGATCAAGGGGATCAAGGCCGTACTGAGTGACGGTTTTCGTTTTTTGCTTAAAGGCTGGTTCTTATTCTGATCAATCATTTATGTATCCTTGCTGTTTTTCACGAATAGAAAATGTTCCCCGGGTTTTAACCCGCCGGTCCTGCACCATGATGCGACCTTTTGCCAGAACATGGACCAGCGAAAGGTCTTGATCCAAAATGAGAAGGTCTCCATCAAAACCGGCTTTGATTTTTCCCTTTCCGGTCAGTTTGCAGCAACGGGCCGGATTGGTTGAGAATAATTTAACCGCCTGCACCATAGATAAAAGTTTGTTTTTAACAACAAATCGAAAATTGACCAACAGGCTTTTTTCCGAAGCAACGGTTAAACCGGTTAATTCCCCTTGTTCATCGAAGACCGGCAGGCTGCCGTTGCCGTCTGAACTGACTGTTATATGATCGAGAGAAGCCTGCATTGCCAAGCACCGGTCTATGGCGGCGGCGACACTAAGATGCCTGCTCTCTGTGGGATCGGGATTGAGATCGGCGGTTAAATCAATGGTGCCTCCCTTGTGAATAAATTTAACGGCCTCTTCCAGTAATCCGGGGTTACGGTTGGTATGTGTCGGTACAATTTGAGAGGCTGGAATTTCCGTCTCTGCTAGCAGGCGAAATATCATATCCAGGCGGCGGGGACCGTCCCCCAAATGGCAGTGCAGAATCCCTGCTTTTCCTCCCAGCATCCCGCCGACGCGGCATTCCGCAGCCAAACGGGAGAATTCAAAAAAACCGGGCTGGGCCGAGCGATGGTCTGAAAGAGCGATTTCACCGGCGCCGATGACTTTATCTATCAGGATCAAATCAGAGCGCACGCTGCCGGTCAAGGTACGCACGGGGATTTCATAGGAACCGGTGTATATATAGGTCGAAATTCCTTCCCGTTCCAATCCAAAAGCCTTGGCCAAAAGCGATTCCATGTGCCGGGTGACGCCGTCGGTTCCAAGGCAGCCGATTACCGTTGTCACCCCGCTGGTAGTAATATCTTCCAATTGAATTTCCGGGGCCCGGGTTTCCGGACCGCCTTCTCCGCCTCCCCCGGTAATATGCACATGGCTGTCGATCAATCCCGGACAGAGAATGAGGCCGGATGCATTGATGGGTTGATGATCAACTCCTTGCAGATTGATCTGCCCGGGTTCATTTATCGCAGCAATTTTTTTCCCGGCTAGAAGAATATCTTTAACCCCTAAAGAATCGGGAGAAAATATTTCTGCTCCCTGGATAAGTATGACCATTAAGGGCCTCCTTTTTTGACCTTCAGATTAACATGGATTTTTGTCCATTTCAAGAAAGAGAATCGGCCATTCAAGCTGGTTATAAAGAGAATAACAAGAAATAACTTTTGACTTTCTGGTGCGAAATGTTTTTAATATTTTAAGATGATAAAAACGGATTATGAGAGGGAGATAAGAAGCCTGCAGCCGGTGATACATTGGCTGCGCCGTATCGCCCTTCTCGGAAAAAAAGTCGTCGTGAGCGGAAGCCCAAATTTTATTGAATCAGGGCCGAATATAATCGTAGGCAATCATATCGGAAGTTTTAAGGATATCGCCGTATTGTTTAAAGAAATCCCCTGTTATCTTTTTTTTACAGCTAATCGTATGATATTCAATAAACGGGATTTCAACACTTTGATTCGGGATTATCTCAAGTACAGCCTGAAGGAATTCGGTCTTTTTCTCGATTTGTTGTTAAAACCCTGGAAGGCGCCTTTGGTTGATTATATCGCCCGGAATATTTCTAAAATCGGTACCATTCCGGTTGATCTTTACGGAGGGAAAAGGTCTGCTATTGGGTATTGTGAGGAGCGGCTGAGGGAAAACCGCACTATTGTCCTGCTGCAGGGTGGGGGGAAAATTGAGAAGGCATCTGAAAACCCTTATGTGAGCTCATTCAGGCGCGGACCCGCTGTGATCTGTTATAATCTTTTTCGGGAAGGCTTGGAAGTTCCGGTCACTCCTCTGGCTATGTTTGGAACCCATTGGCCGGTTTTTGTTCCGAATACCATCTATGTTAAAGCAGGTGCGCCTATGACCATCAAACAATACATGACGGGCGACGCAGCCAAAACCATCGCTGCTTTCCGGCAGGCAATGGAAGACAGGGTCCGTACCTTGCTGCTGGAATGCATTGTTACTGCTCGGAACGATAGCGGGCGAGAACCTCGGAATTGATCCGGTTTATCAAATTAAAATTTGGTTTTACACCCAGCCGGTCACGCAATTGGAGATAGAAAGACTGAAAAAATTTATTGGTTTTGGTGTTCATCAATTCCTGACGGATGTCCGCCTTGTTTTCCTCAAAATCCGCTTCAGTCACTTCTGTCCGGTCCAGGACCCTGAGCAGGACATAGCCATCCTTGAATTCCAGCGGCTGGCTGAGTTCGTTTAACGGCAGCGAAAATGCGGCTGCATCCAACTCGGGGTTTTCTCCCACTGTGCTGAGATATTGTCTCCGCTGATGTTCTTCGGAGGTTTGATATTCCAAATCATACTTCTCCGCTGCCGGCTCCAGTTCCTTGCCTGCGAATTCGCTGCGAATAGAACGGGCTTGCTCTAAAGCCAGCTGTTTCTTTTGATGAAGGAGCCAATCCTCTCTCACTTCTTCTTTTACTTCTTCAAATTCACCGAGCCTTGCCTCTTCAATTTGATTCAGTTGAACCACCGCCATACCCCGGATTGTCTGGATGACTTCAGAAATATCCCGGACTTCTTCCAGCATGAAAAGCGACCGGCTGATGTTTCCCGTCGGATCGATTTCTTCGATGCTCTCTCCTTCTTCGATAAGGCCGGTGGTCCTCACCTGGTAGCCTGATTTTTGTGCGGCCGCATCCAGGCTGTTTTCCCCCTGGGCGGTCTTTTCTAATTGAGCCATGGTTTCTTCAGCGTATTCCCTGGCTCGCTGATCTTTCAGGATACTGATTATGCGGTCGCGGACTTCATCCAGAGTGAGCTGTTTAGCCGGAACCTTTTCGGTAACTTTGACTATAGAATAACCATTTTCCAATTCAATCGGTTCCGAAAACGCGCCTTTTTCCAATGTTTCGATGACATTTTGTTCCTGGGGCGTTAAGCGTTTCCATTCCATTTGTCCCCAGTTGCCTTGTTCTTCCGCTTTTTCGCCGTCTGATCTCTCTTCAGCCAGCTGTCCGAAATCAGCGCCGGAACCAAGTTCCTGGTGGATGTTTTGGATTTCCGCTTGAGGAGATTCATGTTCTTCCGCAGAAATAAAAATCCGGCTGACTGTGATTTCTTCCGGTTCGGAAAAACGGCCCTTGTTGTTTTCATAGTATTCTTGAACACGGCTCTCTTCAATCTCCATGGTTTCTTTAAGCTCTTCGTAACTCAGAAAAACATAATCGCCTTCCCGTCTCGGAGGGAGATTGTACATATCCCTATGGCTGCCGTAATATTCCCGCAGTTCATCCTCCGAGGGTTGGGTGTCCAAATCCCTGTCGGCGGCATCTATCACCAGGTATTCCAACCGGGCGCTCTCGTTGTTTTCTTTATAGTATTCCCAGAGTTCGTCTTTTGTGACAGTGACGCCGGCGGTGACCAGGCTGGCCGCCTTCTGAACCAGAACATCCTCTCTGAGGCCTTCTTCAAACTGAGCGAGCGGGATTCGGTTCCATTCCAGTATTCTTTCGTATTCTTGATATCCGACAAACTGCCCTTCCCGCTGAAACACAGGAAGAGTCATTATTTGATTTCTTATTTCTTCATCCGTGGCGCGCAAACCCATATTGTCCGCCAGCTGCAGCAGGACCGCTTTTTGTATCAGTTGTTCCTGCACTTGTCGAGGGATATTCAGCTGCTGGATAAATTCCGCATTCAGCTCTTGAAATTCCTCCTGCATTGACTGCAGCTGTACTCGCAGACTTTCAATATATTCTTCCGCTGTAATTTTCTTGCTGCCCACTTTAATAAGCGTATTATCTCCGCGGGATTCTCCTAAACGGCCGGCGCCTCCCCAAACAGCAAAGATGGAAATAATAAAGGCAATAATCACAAACCACAAGGTTGGAGCTAAGGATTTCAAGTTTTTCCGCATTGATTTTAGCATGGTCGCACCTCTGTCAATAAAATTCGATTCATGGGACCTATAATACCATATTCGGTCTTTCCTTTTTAACCTTGGTCAAGGTCCATTTTTGATAAGATGCCGGGATATCACATGTTTTTGGATTTCGGATGTGCCTTCGTAGATGGGAAGCACCCGCGCATCCCGGTAAATTTGTTCTATAAAAAATTCGTTGGAATATCCGTAACCTCCGTGGATTTGAAGCGATTTATAAGCGGCTTGATTGGCGGCTTCGGAGGCGAAAAGTTTAGCCATAGCCGATTCCTTGGCAAAAGGAAATCCCCGGTCAAACATATCAGCGGCCCGCAGGGTCAGCAGCCGGGCGGCTTCCGTGGAGACGGCGATGTCAGCGAGCATAAACTGCACAGCTTGAAACTGGGATATGCTTTTTCCAAAAGCTTGCCGCTGCCGGGCATATTCCACAGCTTCTTCCAGTGCCCGCTGTGCCAGACCCACAGATTGGGCTGCAATCCCGATGCGGGATAAATCCAGGCCGTGAAGAGCGATATGCAGGCCGGCACCTTCTTCACCCAGCCGGTTTTCTGCCGGGATTTTACAGTTCTCCATGGTGATTTCCGCAGTCAGGGAAGAGTGGAGGCCCATTTTGTCTTCAATTTTGGTCACTTCAAAGCCGGGTGTATCCTTATCGATAATAAAAGCGCTTATGTTTTTATCGCTTATCCTGCCGGTTTGGGTGAAAACAATAACGGCACCGGCATTGTTGCCGCTGGTTACCCAGGCCTTAGTACCATTGAGGATATAATCATTTCCTTGTTTCCGGGCTATGGATTTTAAGTTCGCGGCATCAGAACCGGCTTCCGGTTCAGTTAAGCTGAAAGCTCCGATCAGATCCCCTTTGGCAGCAGCCGGGAGATATTTCTTTTTTTGATATTCGGTTCCGAATGTATGAAGGGCATAGCAGAATAAAGTAGTATGGACGGATATAATAACAGCGAGGGAAGGGAGCGCCCGGCTGATTTCTTCGATGGCCAAGGCTTTGGACGAGGTATCCACTTGGAATCCTTCATATTCTTCCGGAATCGACATCCCCAAAATGCCTAAATCAGCCAATTTTTTGAGCAGTTCATCAGGGAAAACCCGGTTTTCTTCCAAATATTTTGCCTGAGGCTTGATTTCGTTTTCTGCGAATTCGCGGACCATTTCCCGCAGCATTTGCTGTTCTTCGGATAACTGAAAATCCATGTTTACCTCTCTTTTGACCTGGACAATAAAAACGCTGCTCTGGACTGCAGCTGCAAAATGAACAGTTCAGGCCCCCCGTATATTGCGAAATAAAGGTGCTAACCGGCAATAGCTCTGGTCAAGATCCTCAATAGTCACACGTGTTTTTCCGATGATCGGCATGAAATTTGAGTCTCCGGTCCATCTTGGGATGACATGCAGGTGATAGTGATCCGCAATTCCGGCACCGGCGCTTTGCCCAATATTCATACCCGTATTGAATCCGTGCGGGTTATAGGACTCCCGCAATATTTTTAAGCTGACTTTAAGCAAATCCGACATTTCGTCTGAAGCCGCTTTTTCCGCTTTTTCAATGGTATCAAGATGCCGAAGCGGTGCAATCATAAGATGGCCGGGCGCATAAGGGAATTTATTGAGGATGATGAAATTATGCTGTCCGCGGTGAAGAATATAGGCATTTGCGTTGTCATCTGATTCCAGCGCGCGGCAGAATATACATCCCTTCATTTTCCCTGAGTTCCTGACATAATCAGCCCTCCAAACGGCTGTGATATAATCCATCTATTTCTTATTGATCATGTTTTTCAGAATCTTGCTGGGTTTAAAGTATAAAACTTTCTTGGGAGGGACCAGGACGGGCTCTCCGGTGCGGGGATTGCGTCCGGAACGGGCATCTCTTTGACGGAAACGAAAGCTGCCGAATCCCCTGAGCTCGATTTCTTCTCCTCTTTGAATAGCGTCTTTAATGGCTTTGAAAAAAAGATTGACTCCTGTTTCCGCTTCTTGCTTGGAAATATTCATCTCTTCAGATAATTTATTTACCAAATCTGCTTTGATCATCGTTTTTCTCCTTTATTTGGTCTCTTTCTTTTTTTCTTCATTTTTCTCGGCTTTAGGAGTGTCGATGTTTTTTAATTGATCCTTAATTAAATCACCCAGAGTATGCCTTGAATCCTGGCTCTGCATGTATTTTTTGTATTCCCGTTTTTGCATTTCCAACTGCGCTTTTTTAAAGCTGAGGGATATTTTTTTATCCTTTTTGTCCATTTTCAGCAGCTTGGCTGTTTTTTCCTCGCCAACAGAGAATTCTTCGGACGGGTCATCAATTTTTTTATCATCCAGTTCAGACAAAAAGACCACACCTTCAATACCGGGAGTGATTTCTACGAACACGCCAAAATCCGCAATGCGGACAATCCGGACGTTCACCAGGTCTCCCACTTTATGCCGGGTAAAGAAATCTTCCCAAATATCTCCTTCAAGCTGCTTGATTCCCAAGGACAGTTTTTCTTTATCCACATCGATATTGAGAATAACCGCTTCGACTTCGTCTCCGGCTTTAACAATTTCCGAAGGATGCTTTATCTTTCTCCAGCTCAAATCGGATATATGAATGAGGCCTTCGACCCCCTTTTCCACTTCCATAAAAGCGCCGAAATCCGTCACATTCGTGATTTTTCCTTTGACCCTGTCTCCGGGTTTATGTTTTTCATCCAATGTTTCCAGCGGATGGGGCTCCACTTGTTTCAGACCCAGGGAAATGCGCTTGTCTTCCGGATTGATATCCAGAATGCTTACCATCACTTCCTCTCCCGGTTCCAGAATTTTTTTGGGGTGAACCATTTTGCGGGACCAGGTTAAATCTGAAACATGGACCAGTCCTTCCACTCCCGGTTCCAGCTCAACAAAGGCGCCGAAATCGGTCAAATTCACGACTTTTCCGGTGATTTTTTGGCCGGCCATATACTTTTCTTCGATACTTTCCCAGGGATCTTCGGTCAGCTGTTTGTAACCAAGGGAGATTTTTTCATTCCTTTCATCATAATCCAGGATAACAACTTCGATTTTATCCCCGGGCGAAAACAAATCGGAGGGATGGCCGACTTTCCCCCAGGACATGTCGGAAATATGCAGAAGGCCCTCCACGCCGCCCAAATCGACAAAGGCTCCGAAATTCGTCAGCGATTTGACGGTGCCGGAAAAAGTTTTCCCGCGTTCCAGCTGGCTGAATACTTGTTTTTTTCGCTTTTCCTTTTCGTCCTGAAGCAGCAGCTTTCTGGATACAACCGCATTCTCGCTTCTCCGTTCAAATTTAATGACCTTAAACTTGAAGCGCTTTCCAATCATCTGTTGAGGGTCTTTGACGGGTCTGATATCCGCATGGGAATCCGGCAGAAATGTATTGATTCCGACATTGACCAGGTAGCCGTTTTTGACCTTATCAACCACCTTGCCGATGATCCAGTTGTGGTGGATATATGCTTTCTCCAGATTATTTAAAGCCTTTACAGCACGGGCACGCCTTACGGATAATTGAAGATATCCTTCTTTGGGCTTGCTTTTTTCCAGGATAGCTTCGATCTCATTTCCGGCATTCAGCTGTTTCATCTCTTCGGGATCCGGAAAATCTTCCGCCGGAATAATACCTTCAGATTTTGATCCGATATCGACAATAACGAAAGAGGGTTTTACCCGGATAATGGTGCCTTTGATTAATTTCCCCGGTGTCAATTCCGTGGCTTTAAATTGGTATTTATCCAATAACTCTTCGTAGTCCTCGGATGAAATATTTTGTTCTTTTTTTTGACTTTTAGTTAGCTCTGACATTGGACATCTTCTCCCTATCGATTTGATATTTGGAAATGGATTTGATTTTTTTCTCGGCTTCTATGATTGCCTCCGGGGGAGTCGATGCTCCTCCGGTCAGCCCGATTTTCCTTGCGCCATTTATCATTTTCGGTGAAATTTCGTCTGCACTCTCAATATAGTACGTATGCGGCTGCAGTGTCTTGGCAAGGGAGTACAGCTTATGTGTATTCGAGCTGTTCTTCCCTCCAATAACAAAAAGGACGTCAACCTGCGAAGCCAGTTTGGTTGCGGATTTCTGCCGCAACAAGGTTGATGGACAAATCGTATTATAAACGTGCAATTCCCTGGTTTTTTCCATTAAAACAGTGACGATTCGCTTGAAAATCATCAAATCTTGAGTGGATTGTGCCAGTACGGCTCGTTTTTTCCGGTTGGCTAAACAAGCTGCCTGTTTTTCATTTTCGATAATAACTGCGGCATCACTGCCGTATCCTTTTAATCCTTTGGTTTCGGGATGGGTCAGGCTGCCGAATATGATGATTTCATTCCCCTCTTCCGCTAAGGATTGAACCAGGTTTTGTATTTTTTTTACCATGGGGCAAGTGGCGTCTATTATTTCATTATTTTTCCGATTCAGGCTGCGGAGAACCTCCGGACCGGTGCCGTGGCTGCGGATTATGACAGTACTGTTGCGAATGCTGTCAGGATTTTCTTCCGGAATTAATCCTCTTTTTCTAAAATCAGATACAACTTGGGGGTTATGAATCAATTCTCCCAGAGAATAAACGGGACCGGTTTCTGTTTTTAAGGTTGCATCCGCGATTTTCAAGGCGCGTTTAACCCCGAAACACAATCCGGAATTTTTTGCAGTCTTTACATTCATATTCATTCAGCCTGGTCATCATAAGCAGATGGAACCCTTTCCAGAAATAATTTACCCGGTGATAAGCCGCTGCGATTTGACTTCCGCAACATGTTGATTCGCCGGCATCCTCAACTTATGAGTTATTCAGGTAGATGAAATATACTATAGAAGTTAGGTGTTTTTGTCAATCCTAAATATAGGTGAAACATTAACTTAGCTTATTTGGAATCAGCCGTCTGCAGGCCGTGCCGTGTTCCTTTATTCATCCCCGCTGTCATCCTCGATGATTTTTTCGATTTCTTCCTGAGTTGGCAGGTCGTCCAGGCTGTCTAAACCAAAATAAATCAAAAATCGCTTGGTGGTGCGGTAAATCAGGGGGTTTCCCGGGCTTTTTTTGCGCCCGATGATTTTGATAAGCTTTTTGTGCAGCAGGGTTCTCAAAGAGTGGGACGCGTCGACTCCCCTGACGGCTGAAATTTCAGCCTGCGTGACAGGCTGATGGTAGGCAACCACAGACAGCGTTTCCAAAGCTGCTTGGGACAGTTTGGATTTTTTTTCGTCCCGCAAAAGCCTTTTGACGTATTCATCATAACGCGGATTGGTGGTAAAGTAATAGCCGCCGGAAGCTTGATTTATTTGAATGCCTTTTTCAGCCTCCTCATAATGAGACTGAAGTTCTTTCAATGCGGTTTGGATATCATCATTATCAAATTCATGCAGAATCCCTTGAAATGATGATAAGGGCAGCGGTTCCGTGGCGACCAGCAACAGCGATTCAATGATGTCTTTGAGCACATTTTCACTCATGCTGAAGCACTTCCTCTCAGCCAAATCTTAATTGTATGAAAAAGATGGTCCTGGACTGCCACTGCAATCTTTTTTTTGATGAGTTCCAATATGCAAAAAAAGGCTAATAAAGCTTCTTCCAATGTTTGCTGACGGTTAAAATAATCGTAAAAATCCAAGCAGGTGTTTGTCCGCAGGAGAGCCGCAATTTCATTGACTTTTTCTTTGGCGGACAGATCGCGGCCCTGAATGACTTTAAATGGTTCTTTTTCTTTTCTTTTCATTAATTTGAAAAAAATTTCCGCAAGATCAAACAGGGAAACTTCCAGGAATTCCAACTCATCGGGAACAATGGAGGGAGGAGGTTTAACCCGCTTCCATTTCTTCAGCTCCTCCTCTTCCTTGTCCCTCAGAATAGAACAGGCGGCTTGGATGTTTTGATAATCAAGCAGCCGGTCTACCAGGACTTGCCGCGGGTCTTCGGCGTCCGGCTCTGTTTCCCTGGGTAGAAGCATGCGCGATTTGATATGAATTAAAAGAGCGGCGATGACAAGAAATTCCGACTCCCTTTCCAGATTTATTTGTTCTTTTTTATTCAAATACTGCAAATACTCGCGGGTGATAACGGCGATTGGGATATCCTGAATTTCCAGCTTTTTTTTCCGGATTAAAAACAGCAATAGATCCATCGGCCCTTGAAAAATTTTCAGATTGACTTGATATGTATTTTCGGGCGGCTCCAATGCAACTCCTAAAAAAAGATAATGGTATATAAAAGAATTTGAATGGGACGAATGATCAAGTCCAGCAATCCCAGGTAAAGCAGTCCAAGAATAATGATGAATCCGAACGGCCGGATTTGTTCATATTTTTGAGCGGCTTTGTCGGAAAGGACTCCCATCAAAATGCCGCTGCCGTCCAGGGGGGGGACAGGGATTAAATTGAATACGGCTAAAAGAACATTGAGAAAGATTCCGTAGAATAAAATCAGAGAAAAACCTTCCAGGGGATGAAATCCCGAAGCCATCCCCTGTCCGCTCAAAAAAGAACGAAGAAACTGGTCTACTCCCGGATTGAAGGATTTCAGCACCAGAAGCAGAATCAAAGCTCCGGCGGCCACGGAGAGATTCGAGAGCGGGCCGGCTGCGGAAACCAGCAGGTTATCACGTTTGGGATTCCTCAGGTTCATCGGATTCACCGGAACCGGCTTGGCCCACCCAAAAGGCGGCGCTCCCATGAGGACCAGCATCAGCGGCAGCAGAACAGTCCCGATTGGATCAATATGGACCACGGGGTTAAGACTGACCCTTCCCATAATATGGGCGGTCGGATCTCCTAGCTTATAAGCGGCCCAGCCGTGGGCTGTTTCATGGATGGTGATCGCGAATAATATCACGAACAAGCTGATGACAATAGAAAATATATCCATATTGGTTATTCCAGAGATATTTTATAGCATACATGCCAGCCCGGGTAAAGGCTATCCAATTATCTTCAATCGTAAATCTCAAAACTTAAATTTTACCACCTTCCTTATTTCATTGTCATCCTGAGGCCTGCGGAGCAGGCCGTTATATAGCCTGAATAATTTACGGGCTGTGGTTGCCAAAGATGCGAGGCAGTCCTGTTCGGAATCGTGAAGTAAAACGATTCGTTTATAAAATCGGCATATAGCGTTTGATTTCATACTCGGAAACCTGCTTGTCATATTCACGGGAAACATGTTTGGCGTATTCTTTCATTTCAAAGCGCTTGTTCGCGATAAATTTCTGAAAGACATGATCGCCCAAACAATCTTTAAGCCACTCGCATTTTTCCATTTTATCCAAAGCTTTGGACAGATTCGGAGGGAGAGTTTTGATGTGAAACTGTTTTTGACGGTTCAGGCTCATTTCATAAATATTTTCCTCTACGGGCTCGGGAAGCCGGTATCCATCCTTTATACCCATATACCCGGTTTTCAGCATGACGGCAAATGCCAAATACAAGTTGCAGGCCGGATCAGGGGTCCTTAATTCAATTCGAGTGGCCTGCTCTTTTCCTTCCTGGTATTGCGGAACCCGGATATAGGCCGAACGGTTTCTCTGGCCCCATGCAATATAAACCGGGGCTTCATATCCTTCTATCAGACGTTTATAGGAATTGATCCATTGACAGAAAACTGCAGAGATATCTCCGGCATGATGCATAAGCGCCGCCATATATTTGCGTGCGGTATCGGATAGGTGATAATCGGATTCGGGATCAAAAAACAGGTTTTTTCCTTGTTTCCAAAGTGACTGATGGACATGCATTCCGCTTCCGTTCTGCCCGTTGAGCGGTTTGGGCATAAAGGTGGCATAAAGCCCGTGCATGCGCGCTACTTTTTTCACCATATACCGGAACAGCATGCAGGTGTCCGCCATTTCCAGGGCGCTGCGATAGCGTAAATCTATTTCATGCTGCCCGTGCGCTACTTCATGATGGTCATATTCGGATTCGATCCCCATCATTTTCAATAGAAGCTGAATTTCCTTGCGGATTTCACCGTGTTTTCCACTGAAAAAATATCCTCCTTCATCCATGGGAGCAGCCGTTTTTTCATCAGGAAAAAGGAAGAATTCCAGTTCGGGCCCGACTTTGAAGTCGTTTACTCCCAATGATTTTTTGACATGCTGCAGATTTTTTTTTAAAACATAGCGGGTATCCCCTACATAAGGCATTCCCGCAGAAGTCATGATATCTCCGAACATGACCGCTTCTCTCCACTTGATCTTTTCGTAGAATCCCTGGTATTCCCATGGTAAAATTCTAAAAGTGACCGGATCCGGCTTGATAACCAAATCACTTTCTTCGATGCGCACAAATCCTTCTACCGAAGAGCCGTCAAATCCTTTTCCATCGGCAAAAGCACTTTCCAATTCATGGCTGGGGATGGTGAAATCCATATGGCGCCCGAGAATATCCGGAAAAATAACCCGTATAAATGCAATCCTGTTTTCCGGATCAAGGATGATATTGAGTACTTCATCCGGGGAAGTATAGCCAAAATGTTTCAATTGTTTTTCAGTGGACATGATGGAACTCCTCCTTTTTTTTCAAAATATGTAATATTGTATAAAATAAAGGATGTATGTCAAAATATTTTATGATATTAATAACATGCATCACTAAATAAAGGAAGATAAATAACACTGACGGAGGCGTCAAATGACCGATGATCTGGATAAAAAAATAATCAGGGCGTTAAATCAGAATGGGCGTAAAAGCTTTCGGGAGATAGCCAAAGAAATCGGGACCTCGGTGACATCGGTGATCAACCGCATAAAAAAATTTGAGAGCAATAATGTTATCCGGGGTTATATTCCCGTGGTTGACCCGGAATATTTCGGTTTGGGGCTGGCGGCATTAATCGCGTTGCGGATTGCCCAGGGCAAGCTAATGCAGGCCCAGGAGGATATCGCCCAAGACAGCCGGATTATGGCTGTTTATGATATTACCGGGGAGTGGGACTCGATTATCCTGGGATATTTCCGGGACCGTGAAGACCTGAATCAATTCTTAAAAGATCTGCTGTCAAAAAAATATATCGCCCGCTCTGTCACCCATATTGTGTTGAATGTGGTTAAAGAAGAAAAGCGGGTTCCGGTATAAGATTAGTAAAGAGTGAAGAGTTAGAAGTGAAAAGTGAAAAGTGAAAAGTAAGAGCCGTCCTGAAATAGGTTGAATAAAAAGACGACCGGCAATGTTTCGCAAGCTGCCATATGAATCCGGCGGAATGCGGGATATATTTAATTTTGGTATAATACCAAAGTGATAGGCAAAAGCGTAATTAACGGAATTGTCATTGTTTTTTTGCTGTATGTCCCGGTTTTAGAACCCCAGCCCGGATCAAATTCGCCTGA
>CAYRTV010000024.1:10567-15254 GCA_964427225.1 uncultured Eubacteriales bacterium | reverse complement strand
CGCTGACGCGCCCTGGGGATGACATGCGTATGCTGACGCGGGCCTCAGGATGACAGACGGCTTCACACCTCCTTAATCGCCACCTTACCCAAATCCATCGTGCCCAGGCCTCGCTCCGCTGCGTTCTTGATCATGATAATGTCGTCCGCTTGAATATCCCAGAGAGTCGTGCAGTAGGCATCCACCGCCACCCGGTCTACGCCTGCGATCACTTTCTGAGGTTTAATCACGTCACCGGGGCCCATCGGGCCGTTGGTGATGATGAATTCGGTTGCATCCACCACACATAGATGCGGCTTGATAATCGTATTGAGGTCCACAATACATTGGTCCAGGTGCCGTACCGCTGCGGCATCTGTCTGCCAATTCGGTTTATGAAACAGGCGGTTGTTGGGAGGATAGTTCAGGCCCATCAGATTTTTCATGGTGCCGGTGAATTTATTCCCGGCATGATCCTTGGTGATGGGCATGTCGATGAACACATCGTGATTATAAAACTCTTTCATGATCATCGCTTCTTTAAGGGATGTCCCCTTGGCAACCGGAATCGTTTTGAAAAAGGCCTCTTCCCGCTCGATCAGCTTAAGCTCAGCCCCCTCTTCCTCCAGCACCTTATCCAAGCCGGTGGCTTCCCAATTGCGGGCCCCCAGCCAGGACAGGCAGGTCGCGGATTCCGCTCCCGCTTTCTGACACATCTGTACCACGGCCCTGACGATATCGGGCTTGGTGAATGTACCCGGATGCCAGCGCTGTACGTTCGGCAGCAGTGCCACCTTTGCCCCTTTCGGGACAAAATGTCCCATCCCGCCGATTAGTTCCACGGCTTTTCGGGTGCCGGCAAAATAATCGCCGCCGGTCGCCACGCCGATATCTGCCGCGCTTCCTGGACGCATAACAGCCGCTGCTCCATTACGGGGAAGCCAAGCCGCTCCGGCAGCCGCTGCGGTTATGAATGCTCCATTTTTCAAAAATTTACGTCGGTTCATGATTGATGCCCTCCTAAATACCTTGTCATTCTGAGGAGCGAAGCGGCGAAGGATCTCAAACGGCTTCGTCCGGATGAGCCGAAAAAGTCTCTCTGGGCGATGCACTTTGGGATTTTTCGGCCTTCTGACGTAGGCCTCAGGATGACAGTCTGGTTCATTTTCATCATTATGGTCTATGTTCGATATTACGGGAAGAAAGAGAAAAATGAAAGAAAAAAAATCAGCCGGCTTGTTTGAGGACAATGGCGCCGCGGCGGACTCCCAGGTCCCGTGCTACAGCTTGACATTTGGCGGTGAGCAGAAAAAAAATCGGGCGGGCCTCCTTCGACAAAGCTTCGTAGTTGCCCTGGCCCTTGGAAATAATCACATCGGCCCGGTCCAATATATCTAAAAATTCCTGTGAGCATTTTTTCAATACAGTGCCGGGTGCATCACTGCCTGACGATATCACTTCAGCTATCTGTGTGATCCCGGCCGCCTCTGCATCTTCATATACGGCGTCATTGATGATAGGCGCTTCCCGCACCGCATAAACCGCTTTCACCGGCAATTCTTCAATCAAAATCCGATCGAAAACAGTCTCTCCTGCATTATCACCCAGATAGACAATCGATCGTGCGTTTTGCACTTTTTCAGCAAAAGCCGAGTAATGATTAATACCGAATGGACGATTCAGGACCTCTTCGACATCCTTTTCCAAATCAAATACGGTGTCGGCACCGAAGTCAATAATATTCCCGGCTATCGCCATTGTGGCCGCGGTCAACAGGGGATCTTCCGATTCCGCAACCCGCTGTTTCATGTCCGGATAGACAGCCAAGGCCCGACGGGTGCACTGTTGCTTTAGCTCCCGGTACGGGTCGGCCACTCCGGTTTTGTCCGCGATCAGCTTATAGACCTCCCGGCCGATTTCAGCCGGCGTTGCCCGGCGCGGCTGGCCGGGCAGCATGGCGCAGACAGCATCCACCACTCCCCGGACAGTGTCCTCATCCTCTGTGATCCGCCGCATGGTCTTGATCGTCTGGGACAGAAAACACGGCAGGCATTCCAGGCAGACTTTCATTTACCGCCTCCGGCAAATCCTTCTTCTATCATCGCCCTGTGGCTGGAAAAGGCAATGCCCGGCAGCCGATGCTGCGGAAAATACCGGGTTTCCGTTGTGTCCGATCCCGGTCTGGGTGTTCCTTCAGCGTTGACCTTATATCCGATGATGACTACTTTCTTATATAGGACCGAATCCTGGGCATAAACCCCCATCAGCTTAAGAATTCGTCCCGTTAGACCTGTCTCCTCTTTCAATTCCCGCAGACAGGCTTGTTCCGGCGTTTCATCAATCTCCATAAATCCGGACGGCAGGCCCCACAGGCCCAGGCCCGGTTCAACGCCTCTTTTGACCAGCAGCACCTCGCCTTCGGCATTGCGGACCAACGCGGCCGCACATGGAAGCGGATTGTCATAATGGATCCACCGGCAATCCGGGCAGACATCTCTCTCCCGGTCTTCAATCCATTCCCGCCCTAACGGCGCTCCGCAGACTAGGCAATAGGCCGGCTTTTTTTTTATGTTATCTGTCATTTAAATTCCTATCCGTCTCGCTTCGCTCACGTTTATTGCGTTCTATGATTTTATTAAATCTTTTCAACCCAGTCGAGGCTCCCGTTTTCATCTCAAGCAGCCCAAGATCCTCACGGCCTGTTAACACAGGCCTCAGGATGACATATCGGCCGACACGCAGTGTAAATTATTCCATTTACTGAGCCGTAGCCGTCACATCCTCAAATACCCGCAGCAGATTGCCGCCCCAGATTTTATAAATGTCTTCTTCAGTATAACCCCGGTCAATCAGCTCCCGGGTCAAATTCGGCATTTCACTGACATCATTGCAGCCTTCCACGCCGCCGCCGCCGTCAAAATCGGTCCCGAATCCGACATGGTCCACTCCGACTAATTCCACCACATGGTCCACATGGTCGATCACGTCATAAATTGTAGCCTGGGAGCGGGGGTATTTTTCATAGATCTTCTGGTATTCCTGGCGCATGCGCTCCCGGGTCTCTTCATCCTCAATGTCCCGGAAGGACCCATATTTCTCTTCCAGCGCCGCCAAGGCCCTTTCCCGCTCCGGGTTGGGGGGCGTTTCGCGGACAAAACTGGAGACGAAGCAGATCTGAATAACTCCGCCTTTTTCCGCCAGAGCCTTGATCATGTCATCGGTCAGATTACGGGGATGGTCACACAGTGCCCGGCAGCTGGAATGGGACGCAAGCACCGGTGCCTGCGAGTGTTCCAGCACATCATAAAAGGATTGATCGGAGGCGTGAGAAATATCCACCATGATCCCCAGCCGGTTGCATTCAGCCACGACTTTCCGGCCGAATTCGCTGAGTCCCATATCTTCCGCATCGGTACGGTCGGTGGATGAATCGCAGATATCATTGTCACCGGAATGGCACAGGGTGATGTAACGGACACCCAGATCATAAAAGGCTTGCACCTTGGATAAATCCTTCCCGATGGGATAACCGTTTTCCATGCCGATATATGCGGCGATTCTCCCTTCCGATTCCAGCCGCTGAGCATCTTCCGGAGATACGGCCAAAGACACCATTTCCGGGTAATCCTCGCACATCTGATGGACAGCCCGGATGGCCCGGCGGGCACGGGATTCAGCTTTCGCATAACCTTCCTCAGTGAGAGGGCCCTGGCCGACGAAAGCGGCGAAAAATTCCGCATCCAGTCCGCCTTCCTGCATTCGGGGCAGGTCAATGCGGCCCCGGCCTTCGTCAGCGGCGGCATGATATTTCCCCATATCATATTCCCCTCCGACCATCATCATGGGTGTATCGCAATGAGTGTCCACGGTTAACGCTTCCCGGTGGATTTCTTTCACCCGCAGCTCATCCGCCGCCGGTTTATCTTTACCGGCGCAGGATGTGAGTCCCAGCCCGGCCGCAGTTAACACCAAGAATAAAAAAAAGATTTTGTCGCGCATGAAAATCTCCTGTGAAACCATAATATGAACTGTTTATTCTTTTACAAACCAAGGGTTCTGTCAAGGGGGCTCGTTCCCTTTGTTTGCATGTCGGAGGTCATCCTGAGCGAGGTGAAGGATCCCCAAACGGCATCCTTCAAGCGAGACGGAGCCCCTTATATTAACGAAACAGGATGGGATCCTTCTTCGCTTAGCTCCTCAGGATGATCAAGTCATGTTCGCCTGTTTTTTGCGTTTTGCGTTTTGCCTTTTGCGGCTTCCTCACCGGTTTTCAGGCATTTTGCGGAACTCTTGGCTGATTATGGGGCAATAGCTAATGAAAAATGTTCCGCCGCGCTGTTTCCGAGTTCCATTCCGTGTCCGCGGCAAATGGCTCCAGATCCGCTTTGAGCTCGCGGGAGATGCTTCCGAATAAATCATCGGAGGCCGTGATAGTGAGAAAGAACTCCCTTTCTCCAGTCTGCATCACATCATTATGATAATCGGGGAGGCGGGTTCTTTCAGGCCTGTCTTTTCGGTAACCGCCGTAGTCCATTTCCTCCCAACCTTTGTCGCCGGGCAGCTTCCGCGGAAAGGACCAGATTGAATCAACGGTATTCCCCGTCCTGGAATGGCATCCCAGACACTGGACCATTTCTTCTGTGGTCTGCGGCCGCAGACAGCCCTCCAGCCGGTCAATTGCTCCATGCCGTCCCGCACAAATCCATCC
>CAYRTV010000024.1:0-10557 GCA_964427225.1 uncultured Eubacteriales bacterium | reverse complement strand
ACCCTGGAGCCATTTTCTTCTGGGCTGGGGGGCCGCAACGACCCCGCCACCGGCTAACTTGCCCCCTGCCCCCCCAAACAACTCCCCCCCCGCCAATATAGCCATGGGTGCCGCCGCCGGTGGGATTATTTCTCCGTTCAGGATAGAGAAAAGCCGGGTTTAAAGCGGGAACCATCCGGGCATCGGTCAATTTATTTGAGATATTATTCCAGGTCACATCCCCGTTAAACCGACCCTTCAGATAAAGCTCCATCCAATTGCCGCGCCGGACATAATCCAGATTATCCGGATCGCCGGGATTGGGAACGGACAATCCGTCCGCTTCCAGCCGGGCGGATATTTGCTCCGGATGGATCAGATTGGTCCAGTTCGGCGGCATCATTCAGCGCTTGAACATCCGGATCTTCCTTTTTGGCACAGCTCCCAAATACAAATAAAAGGACAAAAAGATAAACCGAGGTCCGTTTTACCATTTGCCATCCATTTGAAATTCAGCTCCATCGAGCCAATTGCCGGTCTTATTCACCGAATCATACTGGGCCTGGAGCAGGTCATAATGGAACTTTTCTTCTTCGCTTATTTCGTAAAATATTTTTTTGGCCACCGGATCATCCGTGTTGGCGGCGGCATTCTGAAAAAAATCAATGGCATCCCGCTCCAGCTGCATTCCGATGGACAGGGCTTCCACTTCCCCCTTGCCTTCGGCGCGTTTCATCCGTTCTTTCAATTTATCGACCAGCGGCGCATCGCCTTGATATTTGGAAGGGTTGACGACCTTGCGCCAGTCAGAGCCTCCCAGAATTTGGCTGAACAGCTCACCGAAGCGTTCCATATGCTTGACTTCCTCATCGGCCAGGAACCGGAACATTTTTTGGCCGCGCTCATGCCGAGTGACATCCGCTGCATGATTGAAAAATTTGCGGCCGTCGATTTCCAGCTTGATGGCTCCTTTGATTGCGTCTTCCACTGATTTGCTTATTTTTTCCATCCGGACTCTCCTTCCCGTATCATGAAATTGAGATATTATTATCCCTGAAAGAAACAGGGTTAAGTGCTGCAGTTTATGAATGAACCCGGCTTGATTGACAATGGGAACAGATCCCATAGTAAAAAACCTGGGTTTTATTGACGCAATGGCCGTTTATGCTGGGTCTGTGCACATCAAGAGTTTCCTCAACATCAAAGATATCGCCGCACTTTTCGCACAGGAAATGATGATGCGGTGATGTATCCGGATCAAAATTCACCCTGTCTTCCGCAATAGACAGCTGCTGTATCTCCCCCACTTCATCCAAAACTTTCAGTGTCTTATATACGGTGGAAAAAGACATCATGGGGTATTTCTTTTTTGCTTCCTCATAAATGCTCTGGGCGGACGGATGAGACCTGTTTCCTTCCAGGATTTCCACCACGGCCAGCCGCTGGGGTGTGATTTTCAACCCGGATGCTTTGAGTTTTTTAATGGTGTTTTCAATGTTTTTCTTCATAATAAACAGTTCCTATCATAGCATAACTTCAAAATCTTTACAAAATAATTTTTCTCTAACAATGATTATCGTCCATGCCATTCCCAAATTTATTTTTATTATTATAATATGATTTTCTCTTTAATAACAACCTTTTTTATTTGTATTACTCTATTCTGGTTATTTTGAATATTGTCAATATGTTTAAATAATTGACAGTGAAGCTTTCATCTTATACAGCCTCTCTTTTTGAAGGATTGTGAATTGCAAGTGGTGAATCGACTGAATGAGACAGCTCGGTCTCTTAGACTCTATGTAATAGATAGATTTTAAATAAAATATCTTTTCACTTTTGACTTTTCACTTTTTCCTATCTTTCTCTGCGCTCCGGGAATGATATGAATGGCCATGCGCAATCAATTCCCGCTATTCTCAGTTTCCCGGCTGGCTTCCTCGCCCTTGCGGGCGTATTCCTGGGATTTGTCCATGTCCCCCACTCTATTATAGAGATCGGCCAGCAGAAAATAGCCCAAGGGCAGGTCTTTTTTCTTCGGTTCCATCTCGATTCCTTTTTTGACCCATTCAATCGCTTCGGCATATTTTTCCTCGCGGTTAAGATAAATCCGGGCTTTATAGAAGTAACTCATGGGAAAACGTGGGTTGGTTTCAATTGTTTTTTCCAGGTATTCCAGTTCCAGGTCCGGTTTGCCCTGCAGCCGGTAAAGGCGGGAGAGATTGAACATGGCCCGGAAATTATGGGGGACATGTTCCAGTTCCTGCTGATAGGCCTGCTCCGCTTTGGTGATATCGCCCATTTCTTCATACAGCTGAGCGTAATGATAAAACAAATTCGGCAATTCCGGATTGATCTCTTGGGCCCTTTCCAGGTAACGCCGGGATTCGTCCAGATTTTTATGAGTAATATGGATGCCGGCCATGGCGTTGAAAGCGGATGCGGAAGCGGGGTTGATATCGATGCATTTCTGATAAAATTCCAACGCCTTTTCGTCTTCATCCAAAGAATTATGGATATTCCCCAGAATGAGAAATATCTGAGAATCCGGATCCACCGTTTCCACGGCATCCAGCAGAAAGGCCTTGGCCTCTTCCAGCTGGTTGAGCTGGACATGGGAATTGGCGATATTGATCATCACAAAAGAGTCATTGGGCTTGAGCTCCAGGGCCTGGGAAAAACTGTCCAGCGCCTCCTCGAATTTCCCCCACTTGAAATACAGATTTCCCAGGGTGAAATAGGCGTCCACAACATTGGGATCGTCTTGAATAATATTTTCCACCATAGCCACGGCCTCATCAAATTGGTCCCTCAGCGACAGTTCCCGGGCATGCGACAACTGGTTGAAGACATCTATTTTATCCTTGGGATCGCCCAAATTGCGCCCGGATACGGATTCCGATGCGGAAAAAGTTCCGATATACCCTAGAGCGCTCAATTTTTGCCGGGTCTCTTCGTCCATTTTGGTGTAATCCAGCTCATAGGCATCTTCACTGCTGGCTGTGATGAATGACTCCAGCCGGTTGAGCAGCCGCCGGGCATCAGCCGGCCGCTCATCAACCAGGTTGACCATCTCATCCGGATCCGCTTTCAGGTCATACAGCTCCAGCCGCGGCGCCCGGATGAGCTTAAAACGTCCGTCCTGAACACTCTGCAGCTCACTCCAGCCGTAATGGAACCGGGGATAAAAGGTTTCCGCATAGGCTGTACTCTCGACTGCATTCTCCCGGGTAAAATCCGGCATCAGGCTGCGGCCCTGCACTTCCGCCGGAATCGCCATATCCGTCATGTCCAGAATGGTGGGCATGACATCCACCAGCGAGACCGGGGTTGCCCTGGTCAATCCCTGCATTTTTTCAAAAGGCGTCACAAAAATAAGCGGTACATGCACAGCTTCCTCATAAATAAAAAAGCCGTGGGCACTTTCCTTGTGTTCGCCCAGGCTTTCGCCGTGGTCAGCCAAAAAAATCACCAAGGTGTTGTCGACCAGCCCGCTGCTTTCTAAAAAATCCCACAAGCGGCTCAATTGATAGTCGGTAAAAGCGATCTCTCCCACATACGGCCGGTTGGGATACATCTCGGCATACGGCGACGGCGGCTCATAGGGAGTATGCGGGTCATAAAGATGAATCCAGGAGAAAAACTTGGCTTCTTTATGGCTTTCCAGCCACGGCAAAGCCTGGTCCATGACTTCATTGCCCGGCCGCTGCACATTGCCCAAAGAGATGGTCTTATATTTACTGAGATCGAAATGATCAAAATAATGGTCAAATCCCTGATTGATCCCCCACTTGGAATCGAGCACGTAAGAGGCCACAAAGGCGGAAGTTGCATAGTCCTGCTGCTGAAACAGCTCCGCCAGGGTCAGCATCGGATCCGGAACCAGAAAGCCGCCGTTATCCCGCACGCCATGAAAGGTGGGATAGGTGCCGGTCAAAATCGAGGTGTGAGAGGGCAGAGTCAAAGGGGTTACCGCGGTGCAGTTGTCGAATTTGACTCCGCGGCGGGCGAACATGTCCATGGTGGGTGTTTCCACTCCGTCGTACCCATAACAGCCGATGCGGTCGGCCCTCAGGGTATCGATGGTGATCAGGACCACATTGAAGTCACGAGCTTTGCGGGCCGCGTTGAATTCGCCCGGCGGCAAGACCAAAAAATACAGCAGGGCCGCTGCGGCCGCCGCCGCAATGATGATGCTGATGATCCATGTTTTTTTCATACCGCCATTTTAGCACACCCGTTTTTTTTCGTCAGCCTTCCGAGCAGGGCAAAAAAAAAGCGGCGCGCCGGAGCGCGCCGCCGTGAAATTACTGTTGGTTTAACTGCTCAGAATGTTAAACGAATTCCTATCCGGGCCTGTCTTGCATCGAGAAAATTATACAGTTCGTGGCCGTCGGTGGAGGGATATTCATTGGGGATCCAGTCATATCCGATACGGGTGCCCCAGGACGTAATGGTGTTGGAGTTGAACACGTTGAATACGTCAAACATCAGGCCCAAGCGGTACTTCTGCGCGAAGGTGAAAAACTTTTCCAGCCGGACATCCAGTATTTGAGCCATGGGATAGTGGTTGGTGCCCCGGTCTTCGGTAAAAAATGTCACTCGTCCGCCGGGAATAAGCACTGGTGTGCGGTAACGGGTGGTCCAGGCATTGCCGGTGATAGCCCGGAAATGGGCGTTCACCTGAATATCCAGGGGTAAAATCACCGAGCCCTGGATCTTAAGCATGTGGGTGGGGTCATTGGTGCAGTTGCCGTCGGCGTTGATCCAGTAATTGGGGCTTTCCGTATCTCCACCCCAGCCGATGTCGTCGGCAAAGCCGTTGTCAATCGTCCCTTTGGTCTGGGAGAAAATATACGAGGCCACCAGCTGCCAGCCGTTGGAAAAACGCTTGTTGAACATGAGCTCCAGGCCGGTGTAGTTCCGGTAAGGCTCCAGCCCGAAATAGGCATGTTCGGCGGTCAGGTTAGTCAGAAAATAAGTTGTATCGTCCGGGTTAATGTGATTGTACACAGTGAAGCTCTCTCCCAATTCATCCACATACACATCAATCGGCTCAAACTGGGCATTGTCGCTGGTCCGGCCGACGAAATTCTTCCAGTCACGGTAAATGAACGTGGCCGAAAGAGAGGCGTCTTTAAACAGCTCCCGTTCGATGCCGATGACATACTGGTCCATGAAAGGATGCTTGAGGTCTGGATCCAGGGAATAGAGATTCTCATGGGAAACCGTAAAAAACGGAACCCATTCCTGGCCGGGGACATCCCAGAATAAACCAGTATAGTCACTGTAAGCATCCGCCGGGTTGAGCCGGTCATGGTAGGAGGCCAGCATGGCTTCGGTGAACTGACCGTAATGGGCCTTGAGGATGGTGGTTTTGTCGCCCAGCAGGTCAAAGGTGAAACCGAAGCGGGGGGCCACGCGGAAATTTGTATACACCGAACCGTCGATACCTTTAACGCTGCCCCAGACATGGGTAAAGCGCAGACCGGCATTGATATTCAGCCGGTCGCTCACCTTCCAGGCGTCCTGGGCAAATTCTTCCAGGCGGGTGTAATTGGTGTTGGAGTCATAGCCCTCGTACTGATAAGCGAGGTAATTGCCGGTATAATAGTAACCGAAAGGTCCATAGCCGGTATAATCCACATAATAACGGGAGTTGGGACCGGTATATCCAAAACGGTTGCGAACCTTGCCGTATTCAAACTCGGCCCCGAACTTGAAGTCATGGTCGCCCTGGATAAAATCTTCGGCGTAGTGGGTCAGGCTGGTGTTGGCCTGCAGCCGGTCGCGGTCAGCATAGAAAAACCAGCCGGCGCTGTCATAACGCATCCTGTCATTCATGTCCCAACGGCCGGGAATATCAGGGCCCACTTCCGGATCCAGGTAGTAATAACCGTGGAAAAAAGATCCCTTGATGTCAAAAAAGGTGCGCTCATTGATGATCTGGGTCAGGGCGAAATTCCCCACGATGTCCGGAGATACCTGGTCCACGCACGCTTCCGGAGACACGTTGGAGCCGGATGCCCGGTTGACACCGTTGTAGGCATCGTATTCCAGGAAGGCGTTCAGGTTGGTGGTCGGGGTGGCCTGGGCCGTGAGCTTGAAAAAGGCCCGCGGCTGCTTGTAGTCGACCGCTTCCGGAAAACCGGCGGGATAATTCTGGGAGCGGTAATACTGGGCTCCGGCGAAAAACCATACCTTATCCCGGACAATCGGTCCGCCCAAATTGACGGCGAAATCAGTGATGGCTTCCAGGGGCGATGTCATATCCGGATAATCGTCCAAGTACTCCTCGTTGTTATCCGCCTGCCAGAAGCCTTCGGGTGACGCGTCCTTTTTACCCTGGTAAATGGCCTGCAGCATGCCGGAAAACTCATTGCCGCCCGACTTGGTGATGATGTTGAAAATAACCCCGGTGAAGTTGCCGTATTCAGCCGGCAGCCCGATCCCCATGACCTTGGCTTCTTCCACGATATTGGGATCGGAAAACACCCAGGCGGAACCGGCTTCCGGGTCGGACACGTCCACGCCGTCCATCTGGTAGGAAACCCCTGTGCTTGCCGAAGAGCCAAAAGCCACATTTCCGGTCACACCCGGCGCCAGGTTGACGATATCGCTGGTGAAATTGGAAAAGGGCACATTGGAAATGATGTCCTTACTCAGGGTTACAGAAGCGGTTTCGGTTGATTTGACGTCCACAGTGGGTGACTGGCCCAGGACGGTGACTTCCTCGGTGATGGTGGAGGGTGCTAAAGTCAAGTCTACGGTCAGCCGGACAGTGGTGGTCACGCGTATGTTTTCCTGGACCACGGTCCCGAAACCCTGCAGCTCAGCACGCACGGAATACACACCGGGCGGTATAGCCGGGAAGCGGTAGGCTCCCTCAATATCGGTAATGGTGGTCCGTTCTCCCAGCAGATTGGGACTTGTCAATGTCACCGACACTCCGGGCAGGGCTTCTCCGGTGTCATCGTACACCGTGCCGGTGATGGCGCCGGTCGATTTCGACTGGGAAAACGCCAGCGGCGACAGCACCAGCAGCATAGCGGTCATTAAAACGATACATTTTGTTTTCATCTTACCTCCTGTTTTTTTCATATGTTAAAAATTTAGAAATAACTCCGTTGCAAAAATCACTCCGGCTGCAATCACCTCCTTTAATTAGAAACACCTTTCTCATATTCAAATTCAAATAAAATGCAATATTTGTACCAATAGCTTGAGCTTATCTAAACTTATTGTTATTAGATATTTATTCTACTCTCCACCCTTGTTGGCATCCATATTTGATTCAAATTATTGAATACATCCAAATTCTTGAATTCTGATTAAAAGTGTATCATTCAGATTCGGGAATGTAAATAAAAATTTCCGCTCGCTGCGCTCGCTTTACTCAGGTTACTTGGGTTACTAAAGTTGCTTGTGTTCGAAAACCTGTGTGCTTTTTGATTTGTGATTTACTATGCCTGAATTATTCCTGCGGACGGGGTCCTGAGGAGCAAAGCGACGTGACGAACTTACACGGCTTCGTTCTTGAGAATCTAGTCGTCTAAGGTTGCCACGGCCTGCTCCGCAGGCCTCGCAATAAAACTTTGTTGCATGGCATTCGCGGTGAAATACCACAGCGTTAGGTCCTTAGGGCGCAAATGCGCCCTAAGGACGACACTGAATGAAGGTAAGGTCGTCATTTTGCGGTTTGCGCTGCGCGTTTTGCGGCTTTCCCTGATTGCAACTTTACGGCGCTTTTGATAATTTAAGAAAGGTAAGAGGTGTAGATATCCATGAAAAAAAAACGTCCATATATAATTCTTATTTTATTATGCACAGCCGCGGCTGTTGTGCCGGGGCCTGCCCAGCAGCCTCAAACCCAGAATTACAAGGAATGGCTGGAGCTGGTGGACCCCATTATCACCAAGACGGAACGCCAGGTCTTTCTGCAGCTTAAAAACAATTCTGAACGCAATAAATTCATCCACTCCTTCTGGAAGCGGCGCGACACCCGGCCCGACACGGAGCTTAATGAATTCTACCGCGAATATATGGAGCGGGTCCGTTTCGCCGACATGCATTTCGGACATGACGCCCCCGGACCCGGCCACCAGACCGAAAGGGGCCGCTTTTACCTTGCTTTAGGGCCTCCGCTTGAACGGCAGCGCTTCGCCACCGAATCCGATCTCTATCCCCTGGAGCTGTGGCATTACCGCGGAGACGCCAAGTACGGGCTGCCGCCCTTTTTCTACCTGATTTTTTATCAGCCGCGGGGAATCGGCGAATACCGGCTGTATTCTCCAGGCGTTGAAGGTCCGCAGCAGCTGGTCTCCCCCACTCTCATGGGCAAGACCATCAACCGCAACCGGGCCTATCAAATGATCCGCGGCATTTCCGGCGAACTGGCACGCGCATCCCTTTCTTATATCCCGGGAGATACGGTGATGGGAGAAACTTCGCTTTCGTCATCTTCCCTAATTGCAGCTGTCAATGACCTGCCGGAAAAGAAATTCTCAGACGCCTATGCCCGTCAATTTCTCTACTACAAAGATTTCGTCGAGACGGAATACTCGCATAAGTTTATTGAAAGCCGGCACCTGGTCAAAATTTTCTTTTATGATGACCAGCCTTTCCTGCACTGGTCGCTGGAACCATCCGAAGTTAATTTCGCCCAGGCGGAAGGGGCCACCTATGCCGCCTATCAGCTCAACCTGCGCGTTGAAGACCTTAACGGCAGCCGGGTGTTTGAGCGGGAAGAAGAAATCCCCCTGACCGTCACCCCGGAGGCGTATCAGCGGCATCAAAACCGCCTGTTTGCCTTCCAGGATATGGTTCCGGTCATTCCCGGGGAATTCCGGCTTAATTTCCTTCTCCGGAATAAGACCGGACAGGAATTCACGTCGTTTAACACGGCTCTCACCGTGCCGGATCCGGCATCCGGTCCCATCCTCAGCGATGTACTGGTGTATCAAAGCCGGAATCAGCTTGGTTCTGAGCAGGCCGGTCAATTAAAGGCCTTTGCCTTTAACGGCACTCAGTATCTGGGTAATGCTGCCGGCAACAGCCTGGAGACAATCAAAACCGGCGTTTATGCCCAGGTATTAAACCTTCCTCCGGACAGATATACCGTCAAATGCGACATTATCCCGTCGGAATCGGAATCCGGGACACCCGTTGCCGGGATCGAAAAGTCATTGGATGGACTTTTGGGCCCGGACGGCCGCAGTATTGATATTTACCCTTTGCCTCTCGACAAGGTCAGCGCCGGTTATTATGATGTCAAACTTACTGTATCATCCGACCGGACCCGGGTTGAAAGCAAGGACAACCTCATTGTGCTCAACCAGCCGGTCCCGGTCATTCCCTGGGCTTACACCAAGCTTCACCCCGCTTTCCCCCATCCGGAATACCTGTATTTAACCGCCCTGCAGTACTTCCAGACCGGACAATATGCCTCCGCCCAAAACATTTTGGAACGGGCACGGACCCTGCAGTCGTCGCCCCGGATGCAGATGCTGCTGGCTCGAGCACTGACAGCCCAGGAACAGTTCCAGGAATCCCTGAATCTGATCATGCCGCTTTATGAAGAAACTGGAGGCCGCGAACCGGCAAAAATCCTGGCCGCTAATTATACCGGCCTGGGACAGTGGGATAAAGCCCTGTTTCATCTGGAACGGCTGATGAAGGAAGCCTCGGAGCTGGAAGTCATCAATCTGGCCGCCCAGTGTTACATCAAACTCAACCAGCCGGACAAAGCCCGGCCGTTAATCCATAAATCTTTGCAAATTAACCCGGAACAGGAAAAGATCAAAGAACTGGCCCGGAAACTGGAGAAATAACTCAGGATAAGGAGCCCCTTATGAAAAAATACACAATTCTCGTCATGGTTTTAATGTTTTTTCTGCTGACGGCTATTCCGCTATCGGCCCAGCAGGGAAAAGTCGTCGGCACCATTACCGATACCGAGGACAATCCCCTCCCGGATGTGAACATCCGGATAGTTTCCATGAAATCCGCGGCCCAGCGGTTTACGACCGAAAGCAAGGATGACGGCAGTTTCACCCAAGTCGGCGTGTGGCCCGGCATGTACCAGATTTCCTTCAAAAAAGAAGGATACATGCCGGTGTCCATGGAAATCAAAGTCGGCATCACCGAGACCACCACGTTAAAGGTCACCATGAAGCCCGCCGATGATATGGTCCGTGAGAAGCTGTCCGAAGCGGATACTCAATTCGTCAAGGGCAATAAGGCGTACCAGGAAGAGAATTTCGATAAGGCTATCGAAGCCTATCAGGAAGCCATCGCTTTGAATGACGCCATGTGGGCTTATCATTTCAACCTGGGCCTGACTTATAAAAAAGCCGGCCAGGCAGACAAAGCACTGGAAGCATTCCGGCGGGCGGCGGAGCTGAATCCGGAAAGCTATTCCTGCAACAAAGAAATGGGCGAAGCCCTGGCCAAAAGGGACCAGAACGAGGAAGCGGCTCCCTTTTACCAAAAAGCAGTGGAACTCAATCCTGAAGACCCGGACACCCAGTACAATTACGGTATTGTCCTGTCCCAATTGGGGCAAAACCAGGAAGCGCT
>CAYRTV010000023.1:3631-15509 GCA_964427225.1 uncultured Eubacteriales bacterium | reverse complement strand
GGAAGCTTCAGATTCCGGCTGCCGATTAAGCGGGTGATAAACCTGGTTTGATATCCGCTTCCCATCCAGTCCAGTAATCCGAGGAAAAGCTTTCCCGGAGAAGTCCACCCCAATTCGATGCCTTCCGCGAAAGTAATGCCGATACCGCTCCGGCCGGCGAGGCTGTAAAGATGAGATGCATAAACACTTCCCGGCGGATAAATGATCTCCACATCATCCAGCCGGTGGTCACCGCTGTGAATCCGGCGCAAAATTTCCCGGCACTCATTGACGGATCCGACAGCTGCAAAAACATCAGTCAAGTCTTTTTTTGCAAAAGCAGGAGCTTTTTCCGGAGCGAACAGCCAGGAAAAAATTCCGGGACCATCGTCCGCCTCCTCCGGCTGTTCTTGATTCTGATATCGCCGGGGAGGAGTCAACCCGGCGATCGGAGCCCGTGTCAGCCAGATAATTCTTTTTTGGGAATATGTCTGCAAAAAACGCCGTTTCAATCCGGCCAACGCCCGGTTCTTAAAACATATATATATAGGATTTCCTTCATCACCGCGGGACGCCGCTTTTTCCAAGGCCAGCCGGTACAGACCGGCTTCATCCAGCCATTTCCCCTGCCGCAGCGCCTCTTCATATTGTTCCATGAGCAGTATTAAATCCCGTCCTTTGGATTCATTATCAAACTGCCATGGTGATAAATCCGCGGCGGACAATCCTTCCAGCCTCAATTCAGAGATAGAATTCTGAAATCGGCGAATAATCCCGGTCTCTGATTCCAATTCGCTGAAATAAGATCCTTTGCCCTGTTTTTTCATGCTGCTGAATATGGATTCCAGCAGAAAAAACTGCGTGACAGCCGGAATCGGGCGAACCCCTGATTCGGCCATCGCCTGACTCACGGCTTCCTGGGCCATCGCCCTGAGAGTCACATAACGAAGATTCGTCCAGGGATATCCTTGCAGGACCAGGGATTCCCCTATCTGCCGGCCCTCCTGATAGGAAGACACAACCAACACCTTTTCTTCCAGAGGATGTTCCCTGATTATTTCTTTCAGCTGAGTCAAATATCCACTCAAGAGTTGCGGCCCTCCAATTCGTTCTTCCCGCCGTCACCTTTATTTACGGCATTATGGATTGTTTGAAGCGATAAATAATACATTTCTTTGTTTTCCGCCGGATTGACGCTGCGGCTGAAATAAAATTATACCATCTCAAACGCTGATATTCGAGTGAACCGAGTGGGGTTTTAGATTTCATCCGGAAAAAACTTGATCTTTGTTTAAATATTTAGTATAGTTATTGTTTATAATAAAAAAACACCTGAAATCTGATATTTTTAATATTTCCTGCAACTAAACCTTAGCTTTGTTCGTTTAAATAATGAAATAATAATTGAAAAACATTTTTCGGGGGATATAAATGAAAGAAAATACAATAAATAACACAGAAGATATTCGGAAAATTCTTGCGAAGATAAGAAAAGAGAAAGATGCCTATGAAGAAGAGCATGAAAAAAGACTGCTCTCTCTTAAGGGGGTTGAAACCACAACTGACCCAGTCAAACTTTATCTGCGGGAAATGGGAAGCATTCTGCTTCTCTCCCGGGAAGAGGAAGTAGCGCTGGCAAGGAGAATCGAACAAGGCCAGAAAGCCATGGACAATGCGGTTTTTCACACGCCTTATATTCTGGATGAAATTTTGTCTTTGGAAGAAAAAATATTTCTGGAACCGGATATATTATCCAATGCCTTTGGTGTCCCCATGGAAGGCTGGCCTCAGAGGAAAATTGATGCACGGAAAAATCTGATCTTGAGAAATTTAAATGAAATCAGGGAGTTGAGACTCAAACTAGATAAAATTCCGGAAAAAAACACTTTTTCCAGGGGCCGGAGTATTTCCGAAATAAGAAAATTATACAGAAAATTGGATCTCAATGTCGATTGCCAGGATAAAATGATCGATACTGTTCGTTCCCGCGTACAATCGGAATTAAAAAATGATCCTGAAAATGACAGGTACAGGAAGATTCTCGAGCAGTTCAATCAAGGCAAGTATATCCGTGATCAAGCTAAGAATGCCATGGTCGCTGCAAATTTAAGATTAGTGGTTTCTATTGCCAAAAAATACCAAAACCGCGGGCTTCATATTCTGGATTTAATCCAGGAGGGAAACCTAGGGCTGATGCGGGCCGTGGAAAAATTTGAATACCGCCGGGGCCATAAGTTTTCCACCTATGCCACCTGGTGGATCCGCCAGGCTATTACCAGAGCACTGGCAGATCAGTCCAGAACTATCCGCTTACCGGTTCATGTCACGGAACAGCTGCAAAAAATCAATAAAGTCTCTAAAGCATTTGTCCGGGATCATGGACATGAGCCGACTCTGGAAGAACTGGCAAAAAAAATGAAAACTCCTAAAGAAAGGCTGCGGAAGCTGTTGGAAAACACACAGGATTCCGTTTCCATCCAGACGCCGGTCGGAGAAGATCAGAATGGTGAATTGGGTGATTTCATTGAAGATGCGGAAGTTCCCTCTCCTCCTGACACCGTGATCCATATCAATCTTCGTGAACAAATTGAAGATGCCTTCAAAGATCTGTCTGAAAAAGAAACTCAGGTCCTCAAGATGCGCTTCGGCCTGAGCAATGAACGTGAGAGCACTCTGGAAGAGGTTGGAAAAAAATTCAATGTGACCCGGGAAAGGATTCGCCAAATCGAATCCCGTGCCCTGCAGAAACTAAAAGGACATCCTCTTAGCGAAAAACTGCGCTCTTTCACAGTTTAAGCCGGGGCTCGATCCTTTTGATATAATCGGTCTCAAAATGAGTTGATTATACTCCGGCAGGAATCACAAAAATCCGCGTTCTTGTTATCCGTATCCTTTAAAGTCAAAGAAAAATGCATCCCGCACTTTGGGTTTGGACAGTGTTTCAAACCCCAATTATGGCCCAGTTCATGGACCGCCTCTTTAATCGCACGCTGCCGGAGAATACTCTTCTTTTCAGGCCGGCCGTAAAATGATGGATGGAGACGGGTTAGTGATATCAGGGCGAACCGGCCCGGCAATTCCGCTTGGCCAAAAACGAAATTCATTTCATCAGCATAAAGATCTTTCTCCGTTATTCCTAGAATTTTCTCATCTTCCCCAGGACTTAAATATTGACGCATACGGGACAGGATGAGGACGGCTAAGTACTGGTCCCTCACCGGATTGTAGGCATCGCGCGGGAATTTCATGACACCATATTGACAGACTTGGGATTTAAACACCTTCTTCAAGGCATGATGCAGCCCCTGCAGCACATCCTCATTCACATCTCCCACAGGGACCAGAGTGATTCGGCTTTGCACTTTCCCCTCTGATTATTATCATATCATGAAAAAACTAAAGTAAAAAGAGTTAGGAAGAGAGATATTTCTGCATGTATTTATGAATAATCCGTGCCGCATCGCGGTAAGCCGGAATATCCCGGCCGAAGGGGTCCTCCACATCCCAAAGACGAAGAATAGAACCGGACCTCGGCCACCGGTTTTTTAAATCCTCATAAATATAACGGTCCAGCACAATTATCCAGTCGCAGCGGTCGGCTTCCGCTTCACTCAGTCTTTGGGTTTTATGACCGGTAATATCCACATTATACAATTCCGACATTACCTGGACGGCTTCCGGCTGCGCACCGCTGAAGCCGGGGGCGACACCGGCGCTGGCCACTTCAACCTGCTGACCTAGTTTTTCTTTGGCCAATCCTTCCGCCATGGGACTCCGGCATGTGTTTCCATAACACACAAAAAGAATATGCTGTCCTGGTCTCACTTGAATTTTTTTCATCGAGTCTGCTCTATTTCATTGAGGCGGCGGCGGGCTTCATCTTTTTCCCAAGTTTCGCTGTCCGCACCGGCCCAAAATTGCAGAAAACGCCGGTATTTTTCAGCCGCCGTTTCTTCTTGTTCCAATTTATCATACAACCGGCCCTGCTGATACAGGCTTAAAGTCCAAATATCTCCGTAATCCAGGCGTCCTGTGGTCAGCCTGGAGATTCGGTCATAGACTGCAGCGGATTCTTCGTCCCGGCCCGTTCTTTCCAAAGCTTCAGCCCAACCGTTGAGAAAAAATGCTTGATCATTTTCAAATTCAAGAGGATGGCCCTGCTCAGGTATAAGAGCGGCTGCCTCCTGAAAATCATTCAAAGATTGATCCAAAATATTTCCCGCAGCTTTCACAACGGCATTGAGGTAATGATAATATCGCATTTGCTTGGGATCCCGGTCCAGCCGGCACACCTTTTCCAGTTCATTCAAGGTTCGGTCTACATCACTCCATCGTCTTAAGCCGGCCTCCGCCAGTCCGCGCCAAAGCAAAGCTTGCCTGGGCCATACGCCGGCATCATCACGGGCCGCAATATTCATGGCTTGCCGGGAATAGGCCAAAGCAGACTGATAACGGCTGCGGGAAATCTCCATGCGGGCCAAACGGCAATGAATCCGGTAGACCCAGCTGCGCAGCCCGATTTTCTCCGCAGCATCTAAAATACGTGTCCATTGATTCCTTGCCTCTCGGAATCCGCCCTGAGTCAGGGCAAGTTGCCCCAGCCTGAACCCCCGCCAAATTTTTTCGATTGGTTCGGCATTTTCTAAACCGGCCTCGTAATGCACTCTGGCTGTATCCGGCTCACCCAAAAACAGATAAATATCTCCCATTGTGCGGTCAAAAATTCCAGCGGCACTTACAGCCTGCCCTGCAGCCGCGTATTCCAATGCTTCCCGGTATTGCCCTGTCGCAATCCTGCAAAAAGAAGAAATCAATCCGGCAGCAGGAGAATTATCCATTTGCCCCGCCTTTAGGGCTCCGCACATATCTTCCGGCCACTGCGGGAATGAAAAAACACTCAGGGTCAGTCCGGCTAAATTAAGCTGACCACTGCCCTTTTTCCCCCAAGAGATGTCAATATCCCCATTTTCCAAAACAGCAAGAAAATACCTGGCCCGTTCATCCCAGGGATAGATCTCGAGGATTTCCCGGTATGCCGCTTCGGCTTCCGCCATGTATTTTTCTGATTTCATATATGTTTCCGCTTTCAGGTGGAGCCGGCGGCGATGAGAAAGCCGGTCAATCCATCCCAAAGCCTTCTGACCCAGCAGCCAAGCCTGTTCCGGGTAACCGCACACGACAGCGCTTTCAGCCATTGCTTGATAAGCCAGAGCAAAACTGGAATCTTTCAGCACACTTTCTTTAAAATACCAGCGGCTTTCATTCCAACGGCCGGAATAAAAATATTTTTTTCCCTCAGTGTAATCCTGCCATGCCGGCCAGTCTGCAGTGGTCATATCTTGGACGGGAAGCCGGCTGCCGCCCAGATTCCGGGAAGTCAACTCATCCTCCACCCGCCGGGAAATGGAATCGGCCGCTTCAAAAAACAAAGACTCCTCCGCAACCGGCATAATGAGCTCAAAATCTAAATCCCCCCCAGGATTGACCAAACGGGCATGCACCGTGAAATTCTCCTCGCCCCGGATAATCTTTCCGGATAAGCGGTGGCAAGAACCGGAATCAATCCGGCTAAGCTCCCCGGCTCCGGAGAAAAATATGTGTTCTTCAAAATAAGCCGGCATCCGGATATCCCGGGAACTGTATAGCTGTTCTCCAATAGCAAGCGCCAGGCTGTCTCCAATATTCTGCCCAGCCTCGCCGCTGCGGCCGCTTGTAAACCGATGGATCAAAAGCAGCGGTTTATTGGAAACGGGGGTCATTCCCGCTGAGGACTGCGCCGCAGTATGAGATTTTGAGTTGACCACATACAAAATGGAGACGGATACGGCCAGCAGAGCCAGCAGCAGCAACAACAGAGAATGCTTTTTCCTGGCCTGCACCCTGCGATTTTCCCCGGCAGGAATATCCCGTTCGGAATTTCCGGCGGAATGTTTGGCTCGATTCAGCGGTTTACCGCAATAATGGCAAAACCGGTTTCCATCCAGGCTAATATGGCCGCAGTTGGGACAGTTGATCATATCGGTCAAATTCTATCATTCACATTTTTGTAAAAATATAGCCTTTTGCGGGGATTCAAGGGGTGAAATTTATGTGCAGGGCGGGTTAAATCCGTTTTATGACCACCAGGGTAATATCATCCGCTTGTGGTGCTCCTCCTGCAAAACGGGTAACTTCATCCAAAATCGAAGCTTGGATCATTTGAGCATCTCCATGCTTCCGATCCCGGATGACTTCAATCAACCTGTCTTCACCAAAAAACCTCCGCGGATGATCATCCCCGGGGGCCGCAGCTTCCGTCACTCCATCGGTAAAAAGAACCAAAACATCATTTTTCTCCAGTTTGACGGACTGCTTTTTATATTTCTGGTCCTTCATGAAACCTAAAATCATCCCGCCGGATTTCAACTGCTCCAAGCATCCATCTTTTCTCAGTAAAACCGGAGGATTATGACCGGCGTTTACGGCAGTAAAAACAGACTGCTTTCGGTCCAAAACCCCAAAAAAGAACGTGACAAACATATTTTCATCCGTGGACCTGACTAAAAGCTCATTCATTTGGTAAGCCAATTGCATGACATCCAGATTTTGAAGGATTTGAGCACGCAGACTGGCCTGGAGGTTGGCCATCAAAAGAGCGGCGGGAATGCCTTTTCCGGATACATCCGCAATAGCGACACCCATTCTTCCGGCACCCAAATCCAAAAAATCGAAATAATCCCCCCCGACTTGAAGACTGGGAATGCTGGTTCCCGCAATTTGGAAACCCGGCATATCGGGCATTTCATGCGGAAGCAGCTTTTCTTGAATTTTGCGGGCGGTTTTCAATTCGCTTTCCAGACGTTCATGGGCAACAGCTTGTTCTCGCCCCTCCTTCACTGCCACCGCCATCTCATTAAAGGCATGAGCCAGATCGCCTAGTTCATCTTCATTGGGAATTTCGATGCGGGTATCTAAATGGCCGGTCGCTATTTCCCGAGTCCCCTTATACAGCTTTCTAACAGCTGTGGTAAACCCGGACGTTATTCTGATGCCGAAAAACAACGCAAAAACCTCCATTATCAACATTAAAAAAGCCAAGACAGCTAATGCCGCCACCACCATTTGACTCAGAACGTTTCGCTCTGAGGTTAATTCCTCAAAGATCCCCGCCAGGCTGTTTTCCAGCAGCAGCAGAATATTCATCTCCTGAACATCCTTTTCCTGAAAGGAAATAACCTGAAGATGACTCATTCCAAAATAAAGCGGTTTTTTCCACCAAGGCAATTCAGTTTTACCTGCCGGGATATCCAAATAACGCCCATATAAAGATCCGACCGAGGATTCCGCTTCAATAACAACCGATTTGACTTCCTCCTCCTCTCCTCCTCCCAAAGTGAACATATTGCTGAAAGACAGCCGGATATCGCTATGAATGATGCCGGCCAAATGATTCAGCATCACCTGATCCATCCGACCGCCCCGGATGACTGGCTGAGCAGAATCCAATCGATCCAATCGCAGCAGCCAAATCTCAGACTGAAAAAGATAATATCCAGGATTATGCCGCTGGAACAAAGCGGCGTCCTCGTTTTCGGAAACAATCAATTGCGCAATGCCGGGAAGCCAGTTTTCAAGGCCTGCCGGCGGTGTTTCTCCAGCCCGCCATGAAATGGTATGGCCGGAAATCTGCTCGATGACATGCGGATTATCTGCATACAGCTCCGTCCAGTGGTCTAAGACACTCCGTGCCCGGGCCGCTTGGGTTTCTCCCAATGTAGCGTATAAGGTTAAAATTCCCATAGTGGCCAGCAGAAACAAGGGCACTCCGGCGATCAGTAAAGTGATGACAGCCAGCTTGGACCGCAGCCGTAAAAAATGGAGCCGTATCCGGACAAAGAGATGAAATAAACTGATAAACCAGAAAGTCCGCAATGAATCCAACGCGTAATCGGCCAAATTCCGTCCAAAAACCAGAACACTGCCGGCGAGTTGAACGGCATTCCCGGAATCCAGGCTTGCCTCAACTGACTTGAAAGGAAGGAACCCGATGGTCAGCATAAAAAAAACCAGAATCCCCATGATGAACAAACCGGCCTTTTGTCTTGGTGTCAGATGCGAATACGGCTTATATTTTCGAAACACCAGGAAAATAAAAGAAAAAGTTACACCGATAATAACTCCAGCCATATCCCGCCAGAAAATAAGAAAAAAAAGAAATCCGGTCCCGAGCCAGATGATCCAGAACCATCTCGCTTTGGTATCCGTCAGCAGCATCCATATGACTGCGATCCAAGCGCCGCCCGCAGCGAAAACGGCCAGCCAGACAGGTATGGGTTGAGAAAACCCCAGCCAGAAACGGAAAATCCAAACCAATAAGCTCCCGCCCGCTCCGTACAGACAAAGATTCCAAGCTTTCTTCCCCATTACGGAAGCGGTCCGGGTTTTATCAAGCAAGAAAGAAAATTCTCCGGCAGAAGAATTTGGTTCCGGATTGACTTGGGCCTGGCTGGATATTTTCATCGCTGGGTAAAGATTTCCTTAAGAATCAATTTAAAAGCCGGCATGAGGCATATCACTCTGCATGCCTTTACAGTATATGCCAAATAGATAGGGAATCAAAATACGGAATATCACAATTTACCGAGAATATCCCAGCAAACGGGCAGGAAGTGTAATAATGGCCTTAAGCAGATCGAAGAGGGCATCAACAGTAATGCCGAACAAGCGGAAAGGAAGCAAGAGCAGCCAGATCAAAGGGTATAAAACCAGAACCAGCAGCGCCAGCGGCCAGGATAAAACCAGCAAAAGCAACCATAATAAAATTTTCATTGATCCTCCTTTGTCATATACGCATGAAATCACCGATTGGTTCAAATTTCATATAAAAAACTTGACGGCACTATTGTTTTCTGCTTTACTTGTTTGGAAATGAAAGACAAAATGATGCTCTCAGACGCTGCGAACATCCTCTCTGTCTATTATTATACCTTCCCGTATGGGCGTTAAGCGCCCATATTTATTTACACCCCCGACCCCTGTTTTCTCTAATCAGTAAAAATCTATATCTGAATCGAGGTTACACCATGAAAAATTTACATCTGACAACTCAATCCGGTAAAGGAAAAACCCTCATCCCTGTGGGCTCACAACAGATCGGCCACGATTTCGTCGTCATTGCGGGCCCCTGCAGCGTGGAAAACGAAGAACAAACGCTGCGGATCGCGCGGGAAGTCAAATCAGCCGGTGCGCATATCCTGCGGGGAGGCGCCTTCAAGCCCAGGACATCTCCCTATTCATTCCAAGGACTCGGCTTGAAGGGATTAAAGATTTTAGATCTGGCGCGAAAGGAAACCGGGCTTCCGGTCGTATCAGAAGTGATGGACCCCCGGGATGTGGACTGGATGTGTGATTATGTCGATATCCTGCAGGTCGGAGCCCGCAATATGCAAAATTTTTCTCTATTGAAAGAAGCGGGAAAGGCAAGCAAGCCGGTGATACTCAAGCGGGGAATGCACTCAACCATCAAGGAATGGCTGTACTGTGCGGAATATATCCTAAAAGAAGGCAATCCGTACGTTATTCTGTGTGAAAGAGGTATTCGGACCTTTGAAACCTATTCCCGCAATACCCTGGACTTGAGTGCGGTGGCCGCGGTTAAGGAGCTGACGCATCTTCCAGTCATCGTGGACCCGTCTCATGCCACCGGCCGCATCAGCTTGATTCCTCCGATGTCTCTGGCAGCGGTGGCATCCGGAGCCGATGGATTGATTATCGAAGTGCATGACCGCCCGGATGAAGCTATGTGCGACAAAGATCAGGCCATGACCCCCGATAAATTCACCGAACTGGCCCGCAAAGCCCTCCGCCTGCGCTCTTTTATGGAGGAGATGCCGTGACCCAAACATTCTTTCCCGATTCAAGTCTCGGTGAATTCATTCTGCATCCTGATGCGAAGACCATATCCGCTTTATGGCCGGAACGGCAAACCGTCTTTATAACGGATAAAAATGTCGCGGCCGCGCATGCTTATCTGTTCCAAGCAAATGACGGCATTGTTATCCAACCGGGCGAAGAGAATAAGAATATGGATACCATCCAGTCGCTGTACCGGACGTTTCTTCATCGGGGAGTAGACCGGTCCTGGCATATTATTGGGATCGGCGGCGGTGTCATCTGCGACCTGACCGGATTCGCCGCCGCCACTTTTATGCGCGGCGTCTCCTTCAGTTTTGTTCCTTCCAGCTTATTGGCTCAGGTGGATGCCGCAGTCGGAGGAAAAAACGGATGTAATTTTGCCGGCTACAAAAACCTTATCGGGACTTTCTCCATTCCTGATAAAGTCATTTTTAATTTCGGCTTGCTGCAAACCTTGCCCCGCCGGGAAATCACTAACGGTATTGCCGAAATCGTCAAACATGCCTGTATCGCCGATAAAAACTTATTCGCCTTCCTCGAGCGGAAAGGCGATCAGCTCCTTCAGCTTAAACCAGCGGCGGTCAATAGAGCCGTCGCCGCCAGCCTCACCATCAAATCCAGCATCGTCAAGCAGGATTTCTCTGATCAAGGTGTCAGGCATGTCCTTAACTTCGGGCATACTTTAGGCCATGCTGTAGAAAGCAAGTATGGGCTGTTACATGGGGAATCCGTATCTTTGGGGATAAGAATGGCGGTATTTGTTTCCCATGCTCTGAGACGGCTCCAGCCGGAAGAGGGATGCCGGATCCACCGGCTTATGGATAAACTCGGTCTCCCCTCCCGCCATGACAGTGATCCGGACGAAATCATGGACGCCGTGCTTAAAGATAAAAAGAAACGGCAAACCCGCATCCCTTTTATCGGCCTGTCCGCGATCGGCCGGGCTGAGATTCTTTCCCTATCGACAACTCGTTTCGAAAGCCTGCTCAAAGCATATCTATCCTCATCCGGGTTCCCCGGCAAGGAAGCGTCCCATGCCTGATCTCCATATGACCGCAATCACCGGCCGGCCTGTCCTTCACAGCTGTACGCCTCAACTCTACCGCTTCTTGATCCGAAAGCGGATCGCATCCGCCTGTCTTCGACTATCCGCCGGCAACGCCCGCGAAATCCTGTCTGCCGCGTCTTCGCTGGAGCTTAAAGGCTTCAATGTGACGGCTCCTTTCAAGCAAGCGCTGCTCTCTCACCTTGATTCCCTTGCCCCCGAAGCTGAAAAAATATCCGGAGCCAATTTGGTCGTAAGGCATAAAAACAAGTGGTGCGGGTACAATACCGATTACATCGGGGTGCGAGAGGCTTTAAAAAGAAACTCCGTGTCTCTTGCCGGCAAAAAAGTCCTCATCGCGGGAGCTGGCGGTGCGGCCCGCGCCGCCGCCTGGGCCTGCCAAAAAGAAAACGCAGAAAGGGTAACCTTTATCAACCGGAGCCGGTCTAAAGCAAAGGATGCCGCCCGGCGCCTGCATTGCATGTATGCGGATCTACAGGCCTGGCCTCATCTGGCGGCGGCATCCGACATTCTGATCAGCTGTATCCCCGGGAACTGCGTCAACGAAGTTTTTTCCGGCTCGAAGTATCCAAAAATCATACTCGAAGCCGATTACGCCCATCCCGGTCTCGATTTTCTCCGGCACCGGAAGGAGTACTGCTATATTTCCGGTCTGGAGTGGCTGATCGGGCAGGGATTACCGTCTTTTCGCCGCCTTTTCGAGCTGGACATCTCTGGGTATTCACACGCAATCCTGCTGAATGAATTAGCCCGGCCATCAGGAGACACCAAGGAAAAAATCGCCTTGATCGGTTTCATGGGAACCGGCAAAACCTCTACCGGTAAGGAACTGTCCCGGCTGCTTAAGCAGCCGTTCATAGATACGGACGATGAAATAGAATGCGCAGCCGGTGCAGCCGTTTCCGAAATTTTCCAATCGCGCGGTGAGACCGGTTTCCG
>CAYRTV010000023.1:0-3621 GCA_964427225.1 uncultured Eubacteriales bacterium | reverse complement strand
GGAAAAAAATGTGATTCCGGACTTGATCCGCAAGCCCGGTGAGTCGGTCTTGGCCCTGGGCGGAGGGGCTCCCCTTATTTCCGGAATCAAGCAGCCCTTAAAGCGTTATTGCTCGGTGGTCTGGCTGATGACGCCTTGGGACACAATCCGTCCGCGCCTCGCCCTGTCCCCCCGGCCGCGGCTGTCCGCTCAGCACCAAGGAGAATCCTTGGAGTCCATTTTCATCGCGCGAAACTCAGTTTATGCCCAACTCGCCGATATCGTCATCCCCGCGCAATGTCTTTCCCCCGCGGCCGCCGCCAGGAGGATTGCAGATGAAATTCATTAAGCCCGACGAAATCAGCGGCACCATCCAGGCGCCTCCATCCAAAAGCATGATGATCAGAGCGGCTGCGGCCGGATTCCTGTCGCCATCCGGCTGCTCAATTCTGAATCCGTCTTTTTGCGAGGATGCACTGGCATCCTTGGATGTCATCCAATCTCTCGGTGCATCCGTGAAGCATTTAAAGGATCAAATCCGCATAAGCGGACGCCCCGAATCCCCAGAGCAACGGCGGCTCAATTGCAGAGAATCCGGACTTTGTATCCGTTTATTTGCTCCCATAGCCGCTCTCTATCCCGGGCCATTCCAGCTGACCGGAAACGGAACTCTTTTAACCCGGCCAATGCGGGAAATGGAATCCATATTTGAGAATGCCGGAGCCGCCTGCCGCACGGATAATGGAACCCCGCCCATCACTTTGACCGGCTCTTTGCACGGCGGCGACATTCAAATAAAAGGCCAATCCGGATCCCAGGTCCTATCCGGCCTGCTTATGGCTTTGCCTCTTTGTCCCCAGGATTCCCGCATCCGCGTGGATAAGCCGGTCAGCCTGCCATACATACGCATGACCTTATCCGTGCTTAGTGATTTCAATATACGGGTCCATCACTCGGATGACCTGACTTATTTTGAAATCCCAGGCAGGCAAACCTACCGCAGAAGAACATTTCTTGTGGAAGGTGATTGGTCCGGCGCTTCCTTTTGGCTGGCTGCCGCAGCTGTCAAGGGAAGCATCACCGTCATGGGTTTGAACCAAGCTTCTTTTCAAGCCGACCGCAGTATATTGACGGCTGTTCGATCAACCGGTGCGGACATTTCGGCCGCATCCGGTTCCATTCGAGTCCGGGCCGGGTCAAGAAAGCCTTTTACTTTTGACGCCACCCACTGTCCTGACCTGTTCCCGCCTCTGGCTGTGCTGGCGTGTTCTTGCCGGGGACGCTCCATTATAAAAGGAATCCACCGCCTGATTCATAAGGAAAGCAATCGTGCCCGGACTCTGCAAACCGAATTCAACCGGATCGGCGGAGATATTTCTATTAAAGGAGATACTATGGTGATAAACGGATCACATTTGTCCGGCGGCATCGTCAGCTCACACCAGGATCACAGAATTGCCATGGCCGGAGCCGCGGCCGGATTGCTTTCGCAGCAGGGCGTCGGCATCCGGAATTGGCAGGCGGTTCGAAAATCATATCCAAACTTTTTCCATGATCTGAAACATGTAGGAGAACGGGCACAATGAATATATTCGGACACTCTTTCCGTATCACACTGCTGGGAGAAAGCCATGGGCCTTTAATTGGAATAGTCATTGACGGACACCCTGCGGGTTTGCCCTTGAAACCGGAAGATTTCACAGCCGATCTTGACCGCAGACGGCCCAGCATGACAGGTTCAACTTTCCGCAGAGAAGAAGACCGGCCGGAAATAAAGAGCGGTCTGTACCGGGGTAAAACCACCGGGGCTCCCCTGGGGATTTTTTTTCAAAACCAAGACCAGCACTCACAGGATTACATGAGGCTGCGGCACTTCCCCCGGCCCGGACATGCCGATTGGACCGCCTCGAAAAAATACGGGGGCTTCAATGACCCTCGGGGCGGCGGGCGTTTTTCCGGCCGATTGACGGTGGGATTAGTGGCTGCCGGTGCCGTTGCAAAAAAAATAATCCATCCGGTTCAGATTAAAGCGGAAATAATAGAAATCGGGGGCTCGCAAGACTTCGCCGGGGCCGTCGGGGCCGCAATAGCCGCAAAAGATTCGGTCGCGGGGCTCATCGAATGCCGGGGAAGTTCAATGCCGGCTGGATTGGGGGAACCTTTTTTTGACAGCCTGGAATCCATGCTCAGCCATATTATTTTTTCCATCCCGGGAATAAAAGGTATTGAATTCGGCGCCGGTTTCCAATACAGCCGCATGCGGGGAAGTGAATGCAACGATCCCATTCTGGATAAGAGCGGCCGCACCGAGAGCAATCATGCCGGCGGCATCAACGGCGGCATCAGCAGCGGCAATCAACTGGTTTTCAAGGTGGCGGTAAAACCAACACCCAGCATCGGAAGGCCTCAAGAAACTCTCAACACCCAAACCGGCAAGATAGAAACACTAGAGGTTTCCGGCCGTCATGATGCCTGCATTGCATTGCGCATGCCCGTTATTGTGGAAGCAGCCGCAGCCATCGCCGTAGCTGATTTGTCACTGCGGCGCTATCCTTTTCTTTCCGGAAGTTTAGGTGAATAAAAAGCAACTTGGATTATAAGGAGGACATTATGAACATTGCGATAATAGGCGCCGGTCATATGGGCGCCTGGCTGACTCAAACTTTAATCAAAGACAATGAAATCAGTGTTTTTGATCAATATCCCGAAAAATCTCAACAACTCGCTGACCAGCTGGGGCGAATCCGGGTGTTGAAATCCTGGAAAGATTTCGAAAAATATCCGCCTTCACTTCTGATCAACGCCGTTTCCATCCGTAATACGCGCTCTGCTTTTGAATCCGTTCTGCCGCATGTACCACCTGATACCATTTTGGCGGATATGGCTTCGGTAAAAGGCGGCCTGCCCCGATTTTACAGTGATTGCGGATACAGGTTTGCCTCTGTACATCCAATGTTCGGTCCCACCTTCGCCAATGTTGATCGGATCGAGGATGAAAATGTTGTCATTATTAAAGAGTCCGATTCCGAGGGAGCCGCTTTTTTCCGCCGTTTTTTTTCAAATCTCGGGGTCAATATTTACGAGTACTCTTTCCAAGAACATGATGAAATGATGGCCTATTCATTGACCCTTCCTTTTGCGTCCACTATGGTGTTCGCCGCCTGCATGAAAACACAAACCGTTCCCGGGACGACTTTCAAAAAACACCAAACTATTGCCGAAGGCCTGCTGGCGGAGGATGACTTTCTTTTATCGGAAATTTTATTTAATCCGGAGTCACTGGTCCAATTAGAAAAAGTCACCAATAAACTTGAATTTCTCAAGCACGTGATCCGGGGGCGGGATACGGAAGAGGCCATCAAATTCTTCGAACGCCTGCGGGATAATATTAACGATTGAAGCCTCCTTGAGCATCCAGATTCCGGACGGACCCGATGCTGTGGAGACGGAAACGGATTATCAGACGAAGCTCTTTGGGATTCTTCGGGATGCTTTCGCATTCCTCAGAATGACATGTGTATGATGCCGAAAGAAAAAACGTGTTCGATGTTATTTAGCCTGAATTATTCATAAAAAAAATTGAGGTTTTTTTGCACATTCTTTTTTATCAGCGATTAACATGATTTTTATTAAAAATTCAAA